>DATJUL010000492.1:0-4041 GCA_035502295.1 Allostellaceae bacterium
CGAGATCTTCGCCAAATACCCGATCAAGTCGGCGTGAACCGGCGCCACTGGGTTCACGGCCGCGGCGCCGCGTCGGCCGTCGTCGATCATCAATGCCGGCGCGAGGCGCGTTGCGAGTGTTGACCGCGATTGGCGCGAGGCGGCCACTGCCGCTTGACGACGACGGCCCCAGTCCGGTCCCGCAGCGGCCCGATCGGCAGAATGCGCGGGTAGGCCCCGCGCCGCCGTCATTCCTGCGCCTGCGTGCGACATTACTGCAACCCCGCGCAACTGGCACCGCGGGGCCGCCATCGCTATGCTGCGGCGCGCCTAAGAAGAGAACCGACCACAACCGGAAGGACGTGCGATGGATAGTTTGACGCGACGCTCGGTGCTCGGCGCCTCCCTCGGGATCGCCGCGGCGGGCGCCTTTGCCCGCCCTTATATCGCCAGCGCCGCGGCCAAGACGATGAGCCTGTGGTGGACGCAGGGGTTTGTGCCCGATGAGGACGCGGCGATCAAGAAGGCCGTTGCCGACTACGAGAAGCAGAGCGGCAACAAGATCGATCTCAGCATCGTCCCGTTCGCGCCGCTGCGCGAGAAGATCGTTTCGGCGATCACCAGCGGCGTCGTCCCCGATGCGATCTCCGCGACGCCGCCCGAGATCACTCCGGAGCAGGCGTGGCTCGACAAGCTCGTCGATGTCAGCGATGTCGTCGACACGCAGAGCAAGAGGTTTATGCCGATCGCGCTCGACAGTTCGCGCTGCTACAACAACGTCAAGAAGGAATACGCCTATTACGGCGTGCCGTTCGACGGGTCGGTGGTGCCGTTCCACATCTGGTCGAGCCTCGTTGAAAAGGCCGGCTACAAGATGTCGGAGCTGCCCAACAAGTGGGATGCCTTTATCGATTTCTTCCATCCGGTGCAGAAGAAACTGCGCGCGATGGGGATGCGGCACACCTATGCCAGTGCTTTTGTCGTCAGCACGACCGGCAACGACCCGCTCAACACGTTCAACGCCTGGCTGATCGCCTACGGCGGCGGCGATGTCGTGACGAAACAGGGCAAGCTCAACAGCAGCAAGCCGATCAAGGACGCCTATGCCCGGGCGGTCGGCACCTTCGCCCAGTTGTTCAAGGACGGCTACATCCCGCACAGCTCGGTGAATTGGAACGACGCCGACGACAACAACGCGTTCCACTCGCAGCTGGCGGTCATGGATTTCGACGGCACGCTGTCGACCGAAATGGCGATGAAGAAGCCCAATCCGCAAGCCTATTGGCACGAGGTCGTGACGATGGGGCTGCCGCTCAGCAACGAAGGGCAGCCGGTGGCCTCGCAGTTCGGGGTCAACACGATCATCATCCCGAAAGGCGCAAAGAACGTCGAAGTCGCAAAGGATTTTTCCAAGTTCTTCATTCAGCCGGAAGTCGTCGGCGCGTTCACCAAGGGCGGGCTCGGGCGCTGGCTGCCGGTCATGCCGGAACTGGTGAAGAACGATCCATGGTGGACCGATCCGAAGATCGATCCGCACCGGCCGCCCTACGTCAAGCAGGGTTTCGACGGTCCGCTCCTGCCGCTCTATTACGTCTACAATCCTGCCTGGGCGCAGGTCCGCACCGAGCATCTCTCCGGCATCGCGTTCCACGAAGCCGTGACCGGCATGTCGCCGACCGCAGCCACCGAGAAGGCCTTCAAGCGGATGGAGGAAATCTTCTCGAAATACGAGATCAAGCAGGCCTGAACCCGTCGCTTGCGGCCGCGGCGCCGCCGCCGCGGCCCTCGCGCCGGCGAGGCAGGTGTCGCTCCTCGTTGCGGCCGGCTCAGAAAAACGCGAGCGTCCTGATCTCGATGCTTTCGCGCGGGCGGGCGGGCGGCGGCGCGGTCGGATCGGCGAAGGCGGTGTGCGCGGTCCAGCGGGCGCGGCCATCGCGCAGGCTCTCATAGACCTTGAAGACCAGGGCCTCGTCCGGCCGCATCCGGGGAAACCAGTACCAGCGCTGCGCCGGATCGTAGGTGATCGCATAAGTCTGGCCGGTGCGGTTCTGGTAGCGGCGTTCGTTGACGACGAGCGCCTCCGGCTTGACGGTCTGCGCGTCGCAGATCGCCAACGGATGGCTCTCGACCGGATGGTTGATCGGCCGCCATACCTGGATGATCGCGAAGCGGCGCTGGAGCAGCGCTGCGGCCTCCTCGCCCATGATGTCGCGGACCCGCTGCGGCCCCGACCATTCGGTATAGTCGTTGTGAACGCGGCTGACGATATCGCGGATCTGGCGGGCTTCGCGCGCCTCGTCGCTGGCGGTGCGCAGCGTGTGGTCGAACACGACGACGCGGCCGGCGCCGCTGACCTGTTTTATCAGCGCGACGCATTCCGGGTAGTAGACGCGGCGCACCTCGTCGTCGTCGAAAAAGTCGGTCACCCGGCTGCGATGCGGCACGAAGCGAAAGCCTTCGCGCTCGAAGTCGAAGCGATCGGCGAGCGGGCGGCCGTTGTGCAGCACGACCCGATGGGTTTCACCGTCGCCACCGCCGATTCGCCGATCGCGGCCGCCGGGCCGCGCGACCAGCGTCACCAGCTTGTCGGCATCGCCATTCGCGAGATAGCTCAGTTCCGCCTCGATCGTCTCGGGCGCGGCGTCCAGTGCGGCGAGTTCTGCCATGTGCGGCTCCTGAAAGCGTGCGCCATCATGATAGGGAGCCGGGCGGGCGGCCGCAATCTAGCCGGATCGGCGATAGTCTGTTAGCCTCGCGCGCGGGTTGGGCGCCGGGAGCGGGCATCAGATGCGATTGAAAACCGTCGGGCAGTGGGCGATTGCACTCGGTCTCGCCGCGCTGACGGGCGGCTGCTCCGGGCCCCATTCGTATACCGGCGCCGGTTGCCTCATCTATCTCTACTCCCAGCCCGACATGACGGGATCCGCGCTGCCGATCCGCGCCGATACCGACGATCTGTCCAAGGCCTGGGAGCAGCACGCGATGTCGGCGAAGGTCGTCTACGGGACGTGGCGGCTCTTTTCGCAGTCGGTCTTCACCGGTTTCATGGGCGATTACAAGGCACCCGCCGAAATCCCGCGGCTGACGCCCGACCATGGTCTCGGCTCGCTGGAATGCTTGGAGCCGGCGCCAGAGCCGAAGCCGCCGCGGTACTTCCTTTACTGGGGGTAGCAGCACGAAATAGAAAGGCCGCCACAGGGGCGGCCTTTCCACGAAACCGGCGGCCCTCGCGGCCGTGCCGGCGCCCGTTCAGGCGAGGACCTCCGCGAATGCAGGGATCCTGGTCACGGCAGCGGAAGACCGCGGTTGATCGTAATACACAGGATCACCTCCTTTCCGTTGTTGGGCCAATGGCCGTAATGTACGGCGGCGATCGGCGCGCGACAAGTGGCCGGTGTCGGCGGTGCGACGGGCGCCGGAAACCGCGGCGCCGCGCCCCTCCGGCGATCCGGCGCGCGGCGCGGCGATGCGCCGCAGCGCGAATCGCCGTTCGCGCGATGATCGCGGCCGCGCCTATGCCGGCCTCATTCCCGGCGCCCGCTTCGAGTTGATCGCCGAGGCCGGCCACCATTGCGCCGTCGCCGTGCAGCAGGCTTCGACGATATCGGCGAGCAGAGCCTCAAAAACATCGCCCGGCCGATCCGGGTTTACCGGGTGGCCCTGGTCCAGCCCCTCACCCCACCCCTCTCCCCGCAGGCGGGGAGAGGGAGCGCCGAGGAACGGCCTCGCGACGGGTTTCCCTCTCCCCGTGAACGGGGAGAGGGCCAGGGTGAGGGGCAGCAGCGGTCGAGCGCCGCACCGGTGGCACTGCCGGACAAGCCGTCGATCGTGGTGTTGCCGTTTCAGAACATGTCGGGCGATCCGGAGCAGGAATATTTCGCCGACGGCATGGTCGAGGACGAAGCGGAGGGCGGCGGCTGACTCGCCGAGGTGCCGGAACTCCGCGGCTGCATGTCTGATGGTGAGACGCCGCAACAAGCGATCGATAATGTCATGGACGCAATCACCTGTTGGATCGAGGCCGCCGAGGAAGACGGCCGGCCGGTGCCGGTCCCGGCAGCA
>DATJUL010000493.1:0-2377 GCA_035502295.1 Allostellaceae bacterium
CTCGACGGCTGCGGCGAGCGCAAGGTGCACGTGCGGCCCGGCATCACGGTCGAGAGCCAGGCCGACGAGATCGCCCAGCTCCTGTTCTACGAAGACCTCACGGATGTCGCGCTGGTCGGCACCAGTTCGGGCGGCATGGTCGCCTGCCGCGTCGCCGAGCTGGCCCGCCCGCGCATCGCCCGGCTCGCCTTTGTCGATGCGCTGGCGCTCCTCGACGGCGAGAAGATCCGCGACATCGTCACCCGCACGACCGCGACGCCGACCGGCGACGGGGTGACCGCCGGCCCGTCGCGCGCGGATGCCGAGCGGCGGCTCTTCGCCGATCTCGATCCCGCGACCCGCGCCTGGGCGCTGGAACGCTATACGCCGCACCCGGTCGGCGTTTCCGAGCAGCCGGTCAAGCTGGCGTCGTTCTGGTCCGATCCCTGGCCGGGAACGCTCGTCGTCTGGTGCCGCCGGGCGCAGAACCCGGGCGAGGCGCACCAGCGCCGCTGCGCCGAGCGGCTCGGCGCCACATGGGCGGAGCTCGACACCGGCCACTATCCGATGCTGAGCATGGCCGAAGAATTGACCGGCCTGCTGCTCGCCGGCTGACGCGTGGACCCGGGGCGCGAACGGCGCGATAACGTGCGCGGCGAGTGAATGGGGAGGGCGGCCATGGCGGCAGAGACATTCATTGGCGCACGGGATTTCCTGTTCGCGCACCGCAGCGATTACGCAACCGCGTATCGGGATTTCCGCGGGCCTCGGCTCGACCATTTCAACTGGGCGCTCGACTATTTCGATCCGATGGCGCGCGGCAACCGGCAGCCGGCGCTGTGGCTCGTCGACGAGGGCGGCGGCGAGACGAAGATCAGCTTCGTCGAAATGGCCGAGCGCTCGGGCCGCGTCGCCAACTGGCTGCGCGACCTCGGCGTCCGGCGCGGCGACCGCATCCTGTTGATGCTCGGCAATGTCGTGCCCTTGTGGGAGGTCATGCTGGCGGCGATGAAGCTGGGCGCCGTCGTGATCCCGGCGACGACCTTGCTGAGCCGCGACGACCTCATCGACCGTTTCGCGCGCGGCCGCGTCCGGCATGTCGTCACCAGCGCCGACAACGCGGCCAAATTTTCAGACATTCCCGGCGATTACACGCGCATCGCAGTCGCCGGCGCCGCCGCCGGCTGGCAACGCTACGAGGACGCCGATGCCGCGCCGGCCGAGTTCGCACCGGACGGCGTGACCCGCGCGAGCGACCCGCTGCTGCTCTACTTCACCTCGGGCACGACCGCGAAGCCCAAGCTCGTGCTGCACAGCCACCAGAGCTATCCGGTGGGCCTCCTGACCGCGATGTACTGGCTCGGCCTCCAGCCCGGCGACATCCACCTCAACATTTCCTCGCCCGGCTGGGCGAAGCACGCCTGGAGCTGCTTCTTCGCGCCGTGGAACGCCGGCGCCACGATCTTCATGCTGAACCAGCCGCGCTTCAACGCACGCGGGCTGCTCGACGCCTTCGCGCGCTTCCGGGTCACGACGTTCTGCGCGCCGCCGACCGTGTGGCGCATGCTGATCCAGGAAGACCTGACGGCCTGCAAGGTCAGCCTGCGCGAGGTCGTCAGCGCCGGCGAGCCGCTCAACCCCGAGGTCATCGAGCAGGTGCGCGCCGCCTGGGGCCTGACGATCCGCGACGGCTACGGCCAGACCGAGACGACGCTGCAGATCGGCAACTTCCCGGGGCAGACGCTGAAGCCTGGCGCGATGGGCCAGCCGGCGCCGGGCTACCGCGTGCGCCTGCTCGATGCCGAGGGTGTGGAGCAGGAAGAGGGCGAAATCTGCCTCGCACTCGCCCCGCCGCCGTTGGGCCTCATGCAGGGCTACCAGGGCGAGGACGGCGGCGTCGAGCCGCTCGCCGGCCCGGTCTACCGCACCGGCGATGTGGCGCTGCGCGACGCGGGCGGGCATTTCACCTATGTCGGCCGCGCCGACGATGTGTTCAAAGCCGCCGACTACCGGATCAGCCCGTTCGAACTGGAGAGCGCGCTGATCGAGCACCCGGCGGTCGCCGAAGCGGCGGTCGTGCCGTCGCCCGACCCGCGTCGCCTCGCGGTGCCGAAAGCCTTTGTCGCGCTGGCGCCGGGCCATGCCGCCGACCGCGCTACGGCGCTGGCGATCTTCCGCCACCTGCGCCAGCATCTGGCGCCCTATAAGCGGGTGCGCCGACTCGAATTCGCCGACCTGCCAAAGACCATCTCCGGCAAAATCCGCCGCGTCGAACTGCGTGCCGGCGAGGCCGCACGCCGCGGAGCGAGCGACCGCGGCCCGGCCGAATTCTGGGAAGACGATTTCCCCGAACTGCACTGAGCGGGGAGGCGCACCGCGCCGGGCTACCGCGGCAGCT
>DATJUL010000494.1:0-2367 GCA_035502295.1 Allostellaceae bacterium
GAGCGCAAGGCGCCGCTCGAACATCACGGCGCGCACTACGACATCCCTTATGCCGGGCCGGGCACCACCGGCCTCGGCAAGCCGCTCCGCAGCATCATCCACGGCGACCCGAGCCTCAAAATCTACACCGCCTCGATAACCCCGGCCGGGCTGCGCACCGCCGGCGAAATCGCCGACGGCAACCTGCCGATCTTCTTCTCGCCCGAGCAGGCCGAGGCGCTCGTCACGCCGGTCCTGGAGGGCCGCGCCAAGGCAGGCAGATCGGCTGATCTCGACGATTTCGACAACGCCCCCTACGTGCGCGTCGCGATCGGCGACGATCTCGCCAAGTGCCGCGATGCGCTGCGCCCCAACCTCGCGCTCTATATCGGCGGCATGGGGGCGCGCGGCGCCAATTTCTACAACGATGTGGCGAAACGCCTCGGCTATGAGGCGGCGGCGGTCGAAATCCAGAACCTTTACCTCGACGGCAAGCGGCAGGAAGCGGCGGCGGCGGTGCCCGACGCGTTGATCGACGAAATCTCGCTGGTCGGCCCGCCGGCGCGGGTGCGCGACCGCTTGCAGGCGTGGCAGGACGTTGCGAAACAGGGCTGGATCGGCTCCCTCGTGCTGGCCGGCGCCGATATCGCCGGGCTGCGCCTCGTCGCCGAAGCCGTGCTGTAGCGGAGGCGCACCGATGCCCGCTTCCCTCCCGCGCATCGCCGTCATCGGCACCGGCGGCACGATTTCCTCGCTCGGCGCCTCCAGCCTCGATGTGCTCGACTACCCCGATTTCGGCCGCAAATTGTCGTGCGAGGACCTCATCGACCGCTTCCCCGAGACGCGGCTGGTTGCCGATCCCGTCCCGATCACGTTCCGCCAGGTTGCCTCGACCGCGATCGGCCCGGAAGAATGGCTCGAACTGCGCGCGCTGATCCACCGCACCGCCGCAGCCGACCCGACGATCGCCGGGTTTGTGATCCCGCACGGCACCGCGACCTTGGAAGAAACCGCGTTCTTTCTGAACCTGACGCTCGGCGTCAGCCAGCCGGTCGTGCTGGTCGGCGCGCAGCGGCCGGCGAGCGCGCTCGGCACGGATGCCGGCATGAACCTCGTCAACGCCCTGCGCGTCGCCGGCGCGCCCGAGGCGCAGGGTCTCGGCGTGCTGATCGTGCTGAACGACGAGATCAATTCGGCGCGCGACGTCGTGAAGACCTCGACCTATCGGGTGCAGACCTTCCGTTCGCTCGACTTTGGTGCGCTCGGCCAGGTCGATGGCGACGGGCCGCATTTCTACCGCGCGCCGACCAAAGCGCATATGCCCGATACGCCGTTTGCCCGGCGCGATCTCGCGGCGCCGCTGCCGCGCGTCGATATCGTCTATTCCTATGCCGGG
Organism: Allostellaceae bacterium; assembly: GCA_035502295.1. GTDB lineage: Bacteria > Pseudomonadota > Alphaproteobacteria > ATCC43930 > CGMCC-115725 > DATARH01. Next base: position 1,376 of record DATJUL010000494.1, read on the forward strand.
GCCGACGCGGCGCTGATCGAGGCGGCGGTCGCGGCCGGCGCGAAGGGGATCGTGTCGGCCGGCTTTGCGCCCGGCATGGCAAGCCCCCTGCAATTCGCCGCCCTCGTCGCGGCGGCGAAATCCGGGGTCGTCGTCGTGCAGTCGAGCCGCGCGACGGGGCGCATCGCGCCGCGCCGCCGGCTGCGCGAAGCCGGCCTTGTCGCGGCCGAGGACCTGTCGCCGCAGAAGGCGCGCATCCTCCTGGCGCTGCTGCTGACGACGACCGCCGACATCGCCGAGATCCAGCGCGCGTTCCAGACCTATTGAGCCGGCTATCGCTGCGGCGTTTCGTCGACGACCTCTTCGGCGAGGCTGTTGTCGACCGCGGTCGCGAACGGCGTCCCCTTGCAGAACCCGGACGAAACGAGACCGGCGACGAGCCGCTCATAGCCCTCGCGCGGCAGGATCGGGTCGCGGCTCCAGACGCCGAGCGCCCGGTAGCGCGCAATGGCGGCGCGCAAAATCGGCTGCGCGACGGTCGGGAAATACGGCGCCACCACGTCGGCCAGCGCCTCAGGTGGCCGGCCATCGAGCCACCTCTGGGCGCTGTAGAGACCGCGCACCAGCTTCCGCATCTCGTCGCGCTTGGCTGTCAGATTGGCGTGCCGCGCGTAGAACGTCGTGTAGGAGCACAGGCCGCGCGAGGCCGCGGCATACCACACATGCGCCTCGCCCGCGGCGATCAGCTCCTCCGCCAGGGGCAGCCAGAGCTGCGCGACATCGATGTCGCCGCGGCGCAGCGCGTCGGCATTTTCGCCCATCGTCCAGTCGCCGATCCGGTTGAGCGCTTCCGGGTTGATGCCGGCGAGCCGCAGATCGTGCTGCAGGCACAGCCATGGCGTCGGCACCTCGCTGACCGTCGCGAGCCGCATGCTGAGCAGCGTCCCCAGGCGGAAATTGGGGCGCGGCGTGCGGCCGACCAGCACAAACGGATCGCGCGTCACCGCCTCGCC
>DATJUL010000495.1:0-2882 GCA_035502295.1 Allostellaceae bacterium
CGTGGCGCAGATCCATTCGCACCTGTTGGCGCATCAGTACGAAGGCCTGATCAAAAAAGCGCGGCTGCGCAGCCGCCGCTGAGGGGCGGAAATGAACCTGATTTTGTTGGGCCCACCCGGCGCCGGGAAGGGCACGCAGGCAAAGCGTCTCGAACAGGCGCGCGGCCTCGTGCAGCTGGCGACCGGCGACATGCTGCGCGCCGCGGTCGCCTCGGGCAGCGAGCTCGGTCGCCGCGTCAAGGCGATCATGGATTCCGGCGCACTCGTCTCCGACGATGTGCTGATCGATATGATCGGCCAGCGCATCGCCGAACCCGATTGCAGGAACGGCTTCATCCTCGACGGCTTCCCGCGCACCGTGCCGCAGGCCGAAGCCCTGGACCGCATGCTGGCGGCGCGCGGCCAGAAGCTCGACGCGGTGATCCTGATGGCGGTCGACGAGGCGGCGCTGATCGAGCGGCTGTCGGGGCGTTTCACCTGCGCCAGATGCGGCGCCAGCTATCACGACCGCTACGCGCGGCCAAAGGTTGACGGCGCCTGCGATCTGTGCGGCGCCACCGAATTCGTGCGCCGCGCCGACGACCGGGCCGAAGCGTTGGCGACGCGGTTCGCCGCCTATCGCAATCAAACCGCACCGATCCTACCTTATTACCGCGAGCGCGGCATCCTCTTCACGGTCAACGGCATGGCGGACATCGACGAGGTCGCGCGGCAGATCGAGGCCGTGCTCGCCGAGACTGCTCGCCGCTGATACGCAGCCGCGGCGTTGACGGGTTGGGTGCAATCGGTATAATGCTCGGTTGGAGGCGTTGCAGCCCCGTTTCCCGGCATGGCAAAGGAGAGGCGCAGGTGGCGCGAATTGCTGGCGTCAACATTCCGAATCAGAAGCGGGTGCCGATCGCCCTGACCTATATCCATGGCATCGGCCGCACCAAGGCGCTCGAAATCTGCGAGCGGGTCGGCGTCCCGCTCGACCGGCGGGCGCATGAGATGACCGATGACGAGGTGCTGCGGGTGCGCGAACTGATCGACCGCGAATACACGGTCGAGGGCGACCTGCGGCGTCAGGTCGCGATGAACATCAAGCGGCTCATGGATCTCGGCTGCTATCGCGGCCTGCGCCACCGGCGGGGCCTGCCGGTGCGCGGCCAGCGCACCCACACCAACGCCCGCACCCGCAAGGGGCCGGCGCGGCCGATCGCGGGCAAGAAGAAATAGCGCGGGTTTTCGGCGCATCACGGCGGAAGACACAGCCAGATGGCAAAAAGCACGGCGGCGCCGCGCCTGCGACGGCGCGAGCGCAAGAACATCACGTCGGGCACGGCGCATGTTGCCGCGACCTTCAACAACACGATGATCACGATCACCGACGCGCAGGGCAACACGATCGCCTGGTCGTCGTCGGGCAGCCAGGGCTTCAAGGGCTCGCGCAAATCGACCCCCTACGCCGCCCAGGTCGCCGCCGAGGATGCCGGCCGCAAGGCCATGGAACACGGCATGCGCACGCTCGACATCGAGGTGAAGGGGCCGGGCTCGGGGCGCGAGTCGGCGCTGCGCGCGTTGCAGGCGGTCGGGTTCGCGATCACCTCGATCCGCGACGTGACGCCGATCCCGCATAACGGCTGCCGGCCGCCCAAGCGTCGCCGCGTCTAGCGCCCGGCGTCGCGCCGCCGCCTTCGATCGCCGCGCCGCCGCCCGCGCGGCGAGCCATTCAGCGGACCCGGTCCGCGCTTTACCCGTTGAGGTTTTCTGTGCTGCAAAAAAATTGGCAAACCCTGATCAAACCCAAGCAACTCGCGGTCGAGCCGGGCGACGACAAGGAACGCGTCGCAACCGTCGTTGCCGAGCCGCTGGAGCGCGGCTTCGGCCTGACGCTCGGCAATGCGCTGCGCCGCGTGCTGCTGTCGTCGCTGCAAGGCGCCGCGGTGACCTCGATGCAGATCGAGGGCGTGCTGCATGAATTCTCGTCGCTGCCCGGCGTTCTCGAGGACATCACCGACATCGTGCTGAACGTCAAGAGCATCGGTCTGAGGATGCACGGCGACGGGCCGAAGCGCATGCGGCTGCGCGCCAGCGGTCCCGGCGAAGTGCGCGCCCGGCAGATCGAAACCGGCCACGACATCGAAGTGCTCAACCCCGACCAGATCGTCTGCACGCTCGACAACGGCGCCCGCGTGGCGATGGAGCTGACCGTCGAGATCGGCAAGGGCTATGTGCCGGCGACGCAGAACCGGCCGGAGGATGCGCCGATCGGCCTGATCCCGGTCGATGCGCTGTTCAGCCCGGTGCGCAAGGTCTCCTACCGCGTCGAGAACACGCGCGTCGGGCAGGTCACCGACTACGACAGCCTGGCGATGCGGGTCGAGACCAATGGCGCGATGACGCCCGAAGATGCGGTCGCGCTGGCGGCCCGCATCCTGCAGGACCAGCTGCAGCTGTTCATCAACTTCGAGGAGCCGCGCCACGGCGTCGAGCGGGAGACCATCGGCGGCGAGCCGATGATCAACAAAAACCTGCTGCGCAAGGTCGACGAGCTCGAATTGTCGGTCCGCTCCGCCAACTGCCTGAAGAACGACAACATCGTCTATATCGGCGATCTGGTGCAGAAGACCGAGGCGGAGATGCTCCGCACCCCCAATTTCGGCCGCAAATCCTTGAACGAGATCAAGGAGGTGCTGGCCAATATGGGGCTGCATCTGGGGATGGAGATCGCGAACTGGCCGCCCGAGAACATCGAGGAACTGGCCAAGCGCATCGACGAGCCGTATTGACCGGTCGCGCCGCCCGGGATTGCGTCGCGTCGCTCGCAATGACCTCAGGGGCCGATGTCATTGCGAGGAGTGCAGCGACGAAGCAATCCCGTCCGGATCGGTGGGATTTAC
>DATJUL010000496.1:0-4406 GCA_035502295.1 Allostellaceae bacterium
AGCGCCGCCGCATCTCGCGCAGATTGGCGCGCTGCCACTCATCGAGCCGATTGTCGGAATCGGCCTCTGCAGCGGCGAGGAGATCGGCGATGTCGGGCCGGGTCAGTTCCTCATGCGCGACGACCCGCAGCGTCGCGAGCTGGCCGGCGCGCGAGGCGGCGCCGCCCTGCGGCATCATCGCGGCGGCGTCCCAGTGCAGAAACTGGATTGCCTCCTCGATCGCGCCGAGGCGGGCAAAGCGCGATTCAAGAATGTCGTACGGGTTCATCGTGCGGCTCTGCGCGCGGCAATCGTTGCGCCTTGAAATAGATGTAAAGCCCGATCGCGGCGAGCGAAAACCACGTGATGACGTATTGCAGATGGTGGTTCGGCAGCTCCGGCAGCGCGGTGCCGCCCTGCGGCCAGCCGCCGGGGTTGGGCGTGCGGTCGGCGTCGATGTAGAACGGCGCGACGCGCGCCAGGCCGTCGGCCTTGGCCATCGCCAAGAGATCGATGCGATACCAGACGCCGCGCTGCGGCCGGTTGTCCGGGACGAACATGCCCGGCGAGGTCGGCAGCACGATGCGGCCGCTGACGCGGACAATCCCGGCGGGTTCGCCCGCCGCGCGTGCGCCGCGATCCTTCAGCGCGGTCGGCACAAAGCCGCGATTGACAAAGACGAAACGCCCGTCCGCCTCGCGCAGCGGCGTCAGCACGTCGAACCCGGCGGCGCCGTCCGGCGCGATCGCGTGCACGAGGATTTCTTTGTCGTTGAGAAAGCTGCCGCGCTCGATGATGCGGCGCAGCACGAGGCGCCGCGCCTCGGCGAGCGTCCTGGGCGGCGCGACCGGCGGCGCTTTCGCCGTCGCCGCGCGCTGGGCGATCAGGGCTTCCTTCCAGTGCAGGCGGTGGATTTGCCAGACGCCGAGGCCGAGGCACAACAGGACCAGCGGCAGCGTGATCAGCGTCGGCACCAGCCCCAGCCGATAGAGGCCGATATCGAGGCTCATGCGGCGGGCGGGGTGTGCAGCCGGTAATGGCGGTAATGCAGCGCGACGAGGCCGGCCTTCAGCGGCCGCAACATCACAATCGCGCCGCCGATGATCAGCGGCGTCCATAATACGATATGCACCCACAGCGGCGGCGAGAAGGTCACCTCGACCCAGGCCGCCAGCGCGACGACGATCATCCCCAGGAACAGGATCACGAACACGGCCGGACCGTCGGCCGCGTCCTGTCCGGAGAAGTCAAGCCGGCAAGCGGGACAGGCCGGGCGCACCGTCAACAGGCCGGAGAACAGGCGTCCTTCGCCGCAGCGCGGACAACGGCAGGCGAACGCGGCCCAGACCAGCGGCACCGGCGGATAGCGGTGCGGCTCGGCCGTCATCGAGCGGCTTCAGCCGCCGTAAGGGGCATTGCCGCTGCCCCACCAATAGACGCAGACAAACAGGAACAGCCACACGACGTCGACGAAATGCCAATACCACGCGGCCGCCTCCAGGCCGAAATGATGGTCGGGCTTGAAATGGCCCTGCGTCGCGCGCCACAGGCACACCGCGAGAAAGGTCGTGCCGATGATGACATGGAAGCCGTGGAACCCCGTCGCCATGAAAAATGTCGAGGGATAGATGCCGCCGGTGAAATGGAACGTCGCATGGCTGTATTCGAAGGCCTGCAGCGAGGTGAAGGTGAGGCCGAGCAGCACCGTCACGATGAGGCCCTGGACGAGGCCCTTCTGGTTGCCTCCGAGCAGCGCATGATGCGCCCAGGTGACCGTGGTGCCGGAGAGCAGCAGCACCAACGTGTTGAGAAACGCGATCTCGAACGGGTCGAACGGGTGGATGCCCCTGGGCGGCCACACGCCGCCGACCGGAAACAGCGAGGACGCAAAGAACGCCCAGAAGAAGGCCGAAAAGAACATCACCTCGGAGGCGATGAACAGCGCCATGCCGTAGCGCAGCCCGAGCTGCACGACCGGGGTGTGGAAGCCCTCGAAGGTCGCCTCGCGGATCACGTCGCGCCACCACACGAACATCGTGCTCAGCACGAGCAGGACGCCGATGATCAGCACCCACCAGATATGGCCGTCGTGCATGTAGAGGAGGCCGCCCAACGCCAGCGTGCCGCCGGAGATCGCTCCGACGATCGGCCACGGGCTGGGGTTGACGAGATGATACGGGTGCTTCGGCGCGGCGTGGCCGGCACCGTGAGCCTCGGGATGGGCGTGGGCATCCATCTGAATGTCGGTCATTTCTATCCGCCAAAAGCTCCGGTTTTCCGCTCAGCGCCCGCCGATGCGCTCGAGGGCGATGACATAGAACAGGACGACGAGCGCCAGCAGCACCACCAGCAGGGCACGGTTGCGCGCCCGCATGCGCCGTTCGCGTTCGTCCATGGGCGCCCCGACGGTGCTCAAGCGGCGACGATCCCGAAATGGTCGACCAGCAGCACGGTGAAGATCAAGAACAGATAGAAGAGGGAGAACGCGAACATGTGGCGGGCGCTGCGGTCGCTCTCGTCGCGCCAGACGCGGATTGCCGCGGCGGTGAAGAGCAGGTTCAAGACGCCGGCGCACACTCCGTAGACCGGGCCGGCAAGGCCGAGAAGCCACGGCGCCAGCGTCGCCGGCCACAGCACCAGCGTGTAGACGAGCATCTGCCGCTTGGTTTCGCGCGGCCCCGCGACGACCGGCAGCATCGGGACGCCGGCGGCCTCGTATTCGCCGGCGCGGTACAGGGAGAGCGCCCAAAAATGCGGCGGCGTCCAGAAGAAGATGATCGCAAACAGCGCGACCGCGCCCCAGCCGACATCGCCCGTCACCGCCGCCCAGCCGACGATCGGCGGCAATGCGCCGGCCGCGCCGCCGATGACGATGTTCTGCGGCGTCCGCCGCTTCAGCCAGATCGTGTAGACGAACACATAGAACGCGATCGTCAGCGCCAAGATCTCGGCGGCCACCCAGTTGACCGCCAGCCCCATCACCGCGACCGCCCACACCGCGAGCACGACGCCGAACCCGAGCGCCTCGCCCGGCAGCATGCGGCCGGCCGGCAGGGGACGCATCGCGGTGCGTCGCATGACGGAATCGATGTCGCGGTCGTACCACATGTTGATCGCGCCCGATGCGCCGGCGCCCACCGCGATGCACAGCACGGCGATCGCCGCCAGCACGGGATTGAGGTGGCCGGGCGCGACGGCGAGCCCGACAGCGCCGGTAAACACGACCAGCGACATGACGCGCGGCTTCAGCAGCTGCACGTAGTCGCCGACCGCCGCGCCGGCATACGGACGGAGCGCTGTCGAGGGCAATTCGCTCACGTCACGGTCAACCCTGTCGTCGCCATCGTCGCGCTCTCTAGTGCGCTGCCGCCGGGGCGATGATCGGGGGCTCTTCGTAGGAATGGAACGGCGGCGGCGACGGCAGCAGCCATTCCAATGTCGTCGCGCCCTCGCCCCAGTAATTGGCGCCGACCCGCTTTCCGGCGAACAGCGTGTGGAACACGATGAAGATGAAGAACAGCGTCGAGCCGTAGGAGATGAACGCGCCGATCGACGCGACGAAATTCCACCCGGCAAAGGCATCCGGGTAGACCGGGATGCGGCGCGGCATGCCCGCCAGTCCGAGGAAGTGCATCGGGAAGAAGGTCAGGTTGACGCCGATGAACGTCGTCCAGAAATGGATCTTGCCGAACGTCTCGTTGTACTGGCGCCCCGACATCTTGCCGATCCAGTAATAGAACCCGGCATAGAGCGAGAACACCGCACCGAGCGACAGAACGTAATGAAAATGGGCAACGACGTAGTAGGTGTTGTGCAGAGCATGATCGACGCCGGCATTGGCCAGCACGATGCCGGTGACGCCGCCGACCGTGAACAGGAAGATGAAGCCGATCGCCCACAGCATCGGCGTCTTGAATTCGAGGGAGCCGCCCCACATCGTGGCGATCCACGAGAAGATTTTGACGCCGGTCGGCACCGCGATGACCATCGTCGCGGCGGTGAAATAGGCCTGCGCATCGACCGAGATGCCGGTCGTGAACATGTGGTGCGCCCACACGACAAAGCCGATGCCGCCGATCGCGACCATCGCATAGGCCATGCCGAGATAGCCGAATACCGGCTTCTTCGAGAAGGTCGAAACGATCTGCGAGACCATGCCGAAGCCGGGCAGGATCATGATGTAGACTTCGGGATGGCCGAAGAACCAGAACAGGTTCAGGAACAACAGCGGGTCGCCGCCGCCCGCCGGGTTGAAGAACGAGGTGCCGAAATTGCGGTCGGTCAAGAGCATCGTGATCGCGCCGGCCAGCACCGGCAGCGCCAGCAACAGCAGGAAGGCGGTCACCAGGATCGACCACACAAACAGCGGCATGCGGTGCAGCGTCATGCCCGGCGCGCGCATGTTAAAAATCGTCGTGATGAAGTTG
>DATJUL010000497.1:0-2852 GCA_035502295.1 Allostellaceae bacterium
CGTCCTTTGCGCTAAAATAATTCTCCGGCCGCCCCATTGTGGAATTTACACCTTGGCGATCACATCCTCGCGGAAGCGGCGCATCACGGCCAACACCGCATCGGCCGTGTCGCCAGCGAAGCTGAAATCGACCGCACCGACGCCGAGCTCGGCGAGCGCGCGCAGATCGGCCGCAATCGCCGCGGTATTGCCGGAGCCGAGCCGGCGGTCGCCGTTGTCGGCGCGCTCCGGGATCGCGCTGCCCAGTTGCGAGAAGCGGTAGCAGAGGCCGACGGCGCGTTCCGGGCGCCCGGCGTCGCGGGTCATTTTGCGCAAGCGCTCGATGCCGCCTTCAAAGCGTTTCAGCGTGTCGAGCCGGTTGGCCGGGTTGGTGCCGATCGGATACCACGCGTCACCCAATCGCGCGGTGCGCCGCATCGCCGGGCCGCTCTCGCCGCCGACCCACACCGGGATGCGGCTCTGGACCGGCCGCGGCGCGAAAAAGATGTTGGAGAACGACGCGTATCTGCCGCTGAAGCCGGGGTTGTCGTTGCTCCACAGTTCGCGGCAGGCGGCGATCGTCTCGTCGGTCACGGCGCCGCGCTCGGCGAACGGCTCGGTGCCGATCGCCTCGAATTCCTCGCGGCACCAGCCGACGCCGATGCCCCAGGTGAAGCGGCCCTCCGACAGATTGTCGATCGTCGCGATGATCTTGGCGGTCAGCAGCGGCGGGCGGTGCGGCACGACCGTCACCGAGGTCACCAGTCGCAGCTTCTCGGTCTTGGCGGCGACAAACGCGACGCAGGTCAACTGCTCAAGGCGGTCGCCGCCGGCGCGGCCCGGGAATTCGCCGGTGTCGGAATAGGGGTACTTCTTCTCCATGTCGCGCGGGATCGCGATATGGTCGGAGATCGTGCAATAGTCGTAGCCGATCTGCTCGCCGCCCTCGACGATGCGGGCGAGGTCCCTCGGCCCGGACAGGGGGCCGCTGACCGGCGCGCCAAACCCGAATTGCATGTTCCCCTCCGCCAGATGTGCCGTCGAGAGAGCTTACGCCGCACGGGCCTCCGGATGGAAGTTGCGCGGCAGGCCGGCCTTGGCGATCGCGCCGTAAAGCGGCGCATCGGGCAATGCCCGGTGCAGGATGTCGCGCGGGGCGGCGAGCTTGGCGATGTCGATGCCGGTGGTGCAGCCCATCGCCTCGAACATGAACGCGGTGTCTTCCAGGACGATGTTGCCGCTGGCGCCGGGCGCGTAGGGGCAGCCGCCGAGGCCGCCCAATGAGGCATCGAAGCCACGGCAGCCGGCCTCGTAGGCGGCCAGCACGTTGGCGAGGCCAAGGCCGCGCGTGTCATGAAAATGCGCCCACACCGGCAAAGGCGCGACATCGGCCATGATCTTGCGGAAGACGCGGGCGATCGCCGCCGGCTGACCGTAGCCGACCGTATCGGCGAGCGCGATGCCGTCGGCGCCGGCCTCGGCGACCTCGCCCGCGATGCGCCGCACGCGGTCCTCGTCGACATCGCCCTCGATCGTGCAGCCGAACGCCGTCGCGAGGCCGCAATTGATGCGCGGCCGGTGGTCTTCGGCGTGCTCGTGACACAATTGCACGACGCGGCGGAAATCCTCGATCGATTCTTGAGTGCTGCGGCGCACGTTGGCCTTGTTGTGGCTCTCGCTGACCGACAGCACGAAATTCATCTCGTGCAGGCCCAATGCCAAGCCGCGCTCGGCGCCGCGCGAATTGGGGATCAGGGCAGAGACGACGAGGCCCCGCAGCGTCAGCGCGTGGCGCACGACCTGTTCGGCGTCGGCGAGCTGCGGCAAGAGCTTCGGCGGCACGAACGAGGTCACCTCGATCTCGCGCACGCCGGCGGCATATTCGGCGTCGAGCCAGGCGAGCTTGGTTTCGGTCGGCACGATGTCGCTGACGCTCTGCAATCCGTCGCGCATGCCCACTTCGCGGATTCGCACCCTCTCGGCCATGCTTCGCCTCCACCATCCGTCCCGGATGCGACGACGAGATTGCTTCGTCGCTGCACTCCTCGCAATGACATGATCTAATGACATGATCTACGGCGTCATTGCGAGCGCAGCGAAGCAATCCCGCAGCGCTCTGCTAAAGCTAATAGGCGCAGCGCCGCCCGACGGCAATGTCCTTCAGGCCGCCAGCAATTCGAGAAACCGGGCGGCGGCGGCGATGTCGGCAGCGAGCGCCAGGCGGCGCGCGGCGGCTTCGGCGTCCTCGCCCCAGGCCTCGATCTGGAAGGTTTCGTCGAGCTGCGAGGCGGCGAAGGCCGCATCGGCGTCGAGCCGGCCTTCGTAGAGCGCCAGCGCGATGACCAGCGAGCCGGAGGCTCCGGTCAGCGCGTGCAATGCGGTCAGGCGGAAATCGTCGAGCGCAGCGACCGCCGCGGCGAGCGCCTTCAGCGCCGCCGCCGACTGCCCGGCCGGGATCACGCCGGCGGTCACCGCCAGCGCCGCGTCGTAGCGCCGCCTCGCCCAATCGACGAGCGGCTGCCACACCTCGTGCTGGCGCGCCGCCAACGACGGCGGCTCACCGGCGCGATGGCAGACGAGATCGGTCGAAGCATAATTGGCGATCTCGGCCGCGACCTCCGCGCGCAGCGCGGCGGTGCGGTCGATCGCGGTCGCGGCGAGGCGGAAGAGCGGCATCGCGGCCGGCCGGATTTCGCCCTGTTGCGCGTCCCATTCGGCCGCGATCGCGGCGGCAAGCGCCGCGCTCGGCACGATCAGCGCCTGCTTGCCCGGCGTGCGCAGCTTGCGGCCGTCGAGCGCGACGCCGAAGCCGCCCTCGGCGGGGCCGCTCGTCACCCGGTCGTAGACGCGTTTCATCACCGCAATTCCAGTTC
>DATJUL010000498.1:0-9948 GCA_035502295.1 Allostellaceae bacterium
CAGGTACGGCGTCTCGCCGCAGCCGGCGCAGGCGCCCGAAAACTCGAACAATGGCTGCACGAATTGCAGCCCGCGCGACAAATGCAGATCGACCTGCTCGCGGCGGTGCTCGGGCAATGCGTCGAAAAACGCGAGGTCGCGGCGGCCCTGTTCGACCAGCGGCAGCCGCTCGGCGAGGTTGATCGCCTTCGTCGTCGGATCGAGCGGGTCGTGCGCCAGGCAGTGGTCTATGCAGATGCCGCAACCGGTGCAATCCTCGACCGCGATCTGTAAGGTAAAGCGCTTGTCGGGGTAGCCGCGGGCGTTGACCGGCGCCGATGGGAAACCTTCGGGCGCCTCGAAGAGCAGCGCGGCGTCATAGGCCTTGGCGCGGATCACGCTGTGCGGGCAGACGATGCTGCACTGGCCGCACTGGATGCATAGATCCGGTCGCCACACCGGCACCTCGTACGCGACGTTGCACTTTTCGTATTGCGTCGTGCCGCCAAGATAACTACCGTCCGCCGGCAATGAGCTGACCGGAATCTCGTCGCCACGGCCGGCGAATTGCAGCGCTGCGATGCGCCTGATCTGTTCGGGGGCGTCGGGCGGCACGAACACGTGCAGTTCGCGCGTCGCGGTGACTGCCGGCGGCACCCGCACCTCGGGCAGATGGTCGAGCGCGGCGTCGACGGCGGCGAAATTCCGGTCGAGCACCGCTTTCCCCTGGTCGCCGTAGGTCTGTTCGATGGATTTCCGGATGCGGCGAATGCCCTCCTCGCGCGGCAAGACGCCGCTGATCGCGAAAAAGCAGGTCTGCAGTATCGTATTGACGCGCGGGCCGAGGCCGAGGCGCTGCGCGAGACCGCTCGCGTCGATGACAAAGAGGCGCAGTTGCTTGTCGACGATGCGCTGCTGCGCCGGCCGCGACAGATGCTCCCATAGGGAAACCGCGTCGTAGGGCGCGTTCATCAGCACGGTCGCGCCCGACCGCGCCGCTGCCAACACGTCGCGCTTGTCGAGAAAATCGAATTTGTGGACGCCGACGAAATCGGCCGATTGCAGCAGATAGGGCGCGGCGATCGGCGCCGCCCCGAAGCGGAGATGGCTGATCGTTTCGGCGCCCGATTTATGGCTGTCGTAGACGAAGTAGCCCTGCGCGTAGCGGCCCGCGTCCTCGGCCAATATCTTGACGCTGTTCTTGTTGGCGCCGATCGTGCCGTCGGCACCAAGTCCAAAGAACAGCGCGCGGTGGACGCCGGGCGGCTCGATGTCGAAATCGCTGTCGACCGGCAGGCTGGTGCCGCACACGTCGTCGATGATGCCGACCGTGAAATCGCCGTGCCGGTCGGGTGTTGCCAGATGGTCGAACACGGCCTTGGCCATCGCCGGGTTGAACTCCTTTGAAGACAGTCCGTAGCGCCCGCCGACCACCAGCGGCAGCTGGTCGCGCCGGCCGCCCGCGGCGGCGTCGGCCAGCGTCTGCGCGACATCGAGGCATAACGGTTCGGCGGGCGCGCCCGGCTCCTTCGTGCGATCGAGCACCGCGATGCGCCGCACGCTCGCGGGCAGCGCGGCAAGGAAATCCTTCGCCGACCACGGTCGATAAAGCAGTACCTGAACGACGCCGACCCGCTCGCCCCGTTGATTGAGGTGGGCGACCGTCGTCCGCACCGTCTCGGCGGCCGAACCCATCACGACCACGATCCGCTCAGCCTCCGGATGACCGTCATAACGGAACAGCCGGTAGTGCCGGCCGGTCAGGGCGGCGAACCGGTCCATCGTGCGCTGCACGATCGCCGGCGTCGCGCGGTAATACGGGTTCACCGTCTCGTGCGCCTGGAAAAACGTGTCGGGGTTCTGCGCGGTGCCGCGGGTCAGCGGATGCTCCGGCGACAGCGCGCGGCGGCGATGCGCGCGCACCAGATCGCTGTCGATCATCGCGCGGATCTGGTCGTCCGACAGCAGCGCGATCGTATTGACCTCGTGCGAGGTGCGAAACCCGTCCATAAAATGGACAAACGGGACCCGCGACTCCAATGTCGCGGCCTGTGCGACCAGCGCCAGATCGTGCGCTTCCTGCACCGAGGCCGCGGCGAGCAGCGCAAAGCCGGTCGACCACACCGCCATGACATCGGAATGGTCGCCGAAAATCGACAAGGCCTGCGTGCCGACCGAGCGCGCCGCGACATGGAAGACGCACGGCGAGAGTTCGCCGGCGATCTTGAACATGTTCGGGATCATCAACAGGAGGCCCTGTGAGGCGGTGAAAGTGGTCGTCAGCGCACCCGCTTGGAGCGAGCCGTGCACCGCGCCGGCGGCGCCGCCCTCGGCCTGCATTTCCTGCACGACCGGCGAGGCACCCCACAAATTCTTGCGGCCCTCCGCCGACCACTGATCGGCCAGCTCCGCCATCGGCGATGACGGCGTGATCGGAAAGATCGCGCACACATCGTTGATGCGGTAGGCGACACGCGCGACCGCGGTGTTGCCGTCGAGGGTCTGTTTTTGATCCACCTATGGTCTCCTCGAAGGCCGCTCGTCGCGTTACGCGCGGAGCTGAAAGCGGCTCGGCGCAAGCGGCTCGCCGATCCCGCCGAACGGCGCCGCCGGCGGCAACTTTTCAGGCAGCATTTCGATGGCATGGCACGGGCACTGTTCGAAGCAGATCGCGCAGCCCGTGCACACGCCGGGGTCGACCCGGTAACCGCGCCCCGCGCCGAGCCGGGTGATCGCCTGTTCCGGGCAGGCCGCCAAGCAATGGTCGCATTCGAAGCAGTTGCCGCACGACAGACAGCGCTGCGCCTCACGGAGCGCTTCCGTCTCGCCAAGTCCGGCGATGACCTCCGCGAACCCGCTGATCCGCTCTTCAACGGGAAGCGTTCGTCGAATTGCGGGATCGACCTCAGCGAACACCGGCAGGCGCAGCATGTCGAATGACACCAATGGGGCCGTCGCCGGCTCGACATAAGGCTTGCCGCGCAGCCACGCATCGATATTGCGGGCGGCGCACTTGCCGTGGCCGACCGCGACCGTCACGGTGCGCTCGCCCGGCACCACGTCGCCGCCGGCGAAGATGCCGGGATGGCCGGTCATCGGACGCGCATCGACGATGGCCGCGCCGTCCGGCTTGAACTCGACGCCCGACACCTTGCGCAGAAAGGCGCTGTCGGTCTGCTGCCCGAGCGCCAGCACCAAGGCATCGGCGCTGAGCGTTTCGATTTCGCCCGTGGGCTGCGGCCGCCCATTGGCGTCAAGCGTCACCCGCTCGACCGTCAGCGACGGCCCGACGATCTCCTTGATGCTCGTCAGCCACTTGATCTTGACGCCTTCCTCGATCGCTTCGTCGGCCTCGAACTGGCGCGCCGGCATATGCGCGCGGTCGCGGTGATAGACGATCAGCGCCGCGTCAGCACCGAGCCGCCTTGCGGTGCGCGCCGCATCCATCGCCGTGTTTGCCGCCGCCGTAGATGACGACGCGGCGGCCGAGGCGCGGCGCCTCGCCGGCATCCGTCTCGCGCAGCAGGTTCACCGCGTCGAACACCCGCGCCGCATCGCGCGCCGGGATATCGACATGGCGGCCGATTTCGGCGCCGATCGCGATGAAGACCGCATCGAAGCCGCCGGCGTCGCGCTCGGCGACGACATCCTCGATCTTGTGATTGAGCGTGACGCGAACGCCGATGTCCTCGATGCGGCGAATTTCCGCCAGCATGTCGGCGCGCGGCAGGCGATAGGCGGGAATGCCGAAATGCATCATGCCGCTGGCGACCGGACCCGCCTCGCGGATTTCGACCGCGTGCCCGAGCCGCGCGAGATGATAGGCGGCGGACAGCCCGCAGGGACCGGCGCCAACCACCAGCACCCGCTTGCCGCTCGGCCGTGCATCGACGGAAAATTTCCAATGTTCGGTCGCGGCGCGGTCGCCGAGAAACCGCTCGACCGCGTGAATGCTGACGGCGGCATCGAGTTCGCCGCGGTTGCACGCGGTCTCGCACGGGTGGTAGCAAACCCGCCCGTGCACCGCCGGCAGCGGGTTGTCGGCGACCAGCGTCTCCCAGGCGGCGCGGTAATCGCCCGCCTGCGCCTGCGCCAGCCATGCCTGGATCGGTTCTCCGGCCGGACAGGCGTGGTTGCACGGCGGCAACAGATCGACATAAACCGGCCGCCGGTCGCGGGCGGGGCCGGTGCCGCGCGCGCTCTCGGCGCCGGGGGGTCAAGTCTTTCTGGTGCTGCGGCATCGCTCATACCCTCATGGCGCGATCTGCGTTGCAGCGCTGCCGCGCAGGCGGAAATGCGTCTCGAACGCATCGATGACGTCGAACCACTCTCCTACGAGCCGGGTAAGCAAAAAGCGGTGGCGCACGCTGTCCCGCGCCCGCGCGCCGACCGCGCTGCGCAGGTGCGGATCGCGCACGAGTTGCACGATGCGCGCGGCCGCCTCCGCGACCGTGCTGACCAGAAATCCATTGACCCCGTCCTCGATCTGGCGGCGTCCTGCCTCGGCACCGATCGGCGGTTCGTAATCCTCGACCGAAACCAGCTCGTATTCGCACGCTTGTTGCTTTGCTTCCGACAAAACTCAGGTTCCTTGCCGATTGCTCCACGGTCAGCCTGGCAAGTCGGACACCCCGGATCATTGACCTCGATCAATGCCGCGGCCGGCAATTTGCCCTCCGTTAACAGCGAACCACGGCAGGAACCCGGCGGGAGGAACGGCATGACATTCCGCATCAGCGCCAATCTCGGCGACCACAAACCATTCTTCCGGTTTGGCGCGGCGGAGCCGGGCGCCGCGGATGTCGAGGTCGTCATCGATGATCGGCGAATCGACCGGCTCGCGGCCAGCCGCCTGCTGCGTGGCATGGCCGAGCGGCTGCTCGAATGCGATTGGCCGCCCGATCGCCCTTGCGGCTTTGTGGCTCGCCCTGAGGCGGAGCTGAAAGCGGTCGCCGTCGACTGAACGCTGCGGTTCGCCGAGGGGAACCATCGACCCTCATCCTTTACGGATCAGCTCCACCAACGGTCACGCTCGCTTCCACCGCATCAATCTCGATCGATGGTCGTCGCGTGCAGGTGCCAGTCGGCGACGCCTTCGATCTCGGCAAAGCGCTCCCTCGCCGCGGCCGCAGCCTCGTCGCGGGACTCGGCGCCGCAGATCACAACAGCGCGCTGACGCGGCGTGGTGGTGCCGCTGCCGCGCGCGAAATGATTGAAGAAACAGACGCGATCGCGCCGGCCGGCACGGTGGTCGGCGGGCGGTTTGCCCGCGGCGCCGGTTTGGCGCCCGACCACGGTCCGCCGCAGATCGCTGCGCTGCTGCCGGGCCTCACGCGATACGCGTGCCCGTTTGACGCGAAACGCGATCGGCGCGTTGCGATCCCGCGCCGCTCGGAGTGGGTGCCGCGATCAGCCGGCAGAAGGACGGGTTGCGGCGCCGTTCTCCAACAGGATCGGCGCGCCCAGCTCGTTCCAATGAAACAGGCGGAAGGCGCGTTCGCCGTTGAAATCGACGACGCGCAGATCGTTCGTTTCGTGCAGGTCCCCTTCATGACGACGTCATAATGGCCGGCGTATCGCCGTCTGACGATCTCGACCGGCAATTCGTAGGCGATGAACTTGTCGACGCCCTTGGCTTTGAGCTTTCTGAGGAAGCCCGGGTCGGTCAGCGAGGCGTGCGAGGTCGCGAGGACGAGCGGACCGCTTCCGGCGAACAGCAACGCAATCTTCATCGCGCACCTCTTCGACATCCGAGCGCCAGCATCGGCGCCCGCGCGCTTCGGCGTTGACGCAGATCAAACCTCGCGACGGATCGACGGGTTAGCCTGCGACCTGCGACGGCAAGGCGAGGGGACGGACATGGCGACGGCGCAACATCATCCGCTGCTCGAGACGCGGCTCGCGGTGCTGGCGGCACGTATCGCCGCGCTCAACGAACGACTGAATACGGCCGAGGGGGTCGAGCGTGCCGACGAGCGGCTCGCACTGCAGGAGCTGGAAAGCCGGCAGACCAAGCTGGCCGAGCGGCTGCACGAGATCGAACGCGCCGCGCCGGAGGCGCGGCAGGGCGCCGGCGACGAACTGGAGGTCATGGCGGACGACCTGTCGACCGCGATCGCCGATTTGATCCGCGGGATCGAGGACCCGATCGCGGCCTCGCCGGCGCCGCGCATCGAGTAATCGCGATGAAAACCTATTTCCCGCGCGTCGCGCCAACCGAGGTCCTGCGGCCGCTGCGAGCTGAGGTCGGCGGCACACGACCAGCCCGAACTCCACATCGCCTGCCGGACCGGCGGCACGAAGATCGGCATCGCAATCCCGGACCCAGGGGACCGAATGGGCTAGCCCATGGCAGATCGCCGTGACAATTTGCGATTGCGGCAGCGCCGCGGAGCCACGGATGGCGGGCGAACAAGAGATACAAAGACACGAGGATCGGGATCACGACGCCGCCGACATTGATGGCGATCAGCGTAGCGGGCCACCGACGGCGCCGGGAACGAACTCGTCGAGGCGGCGAAGGCGGCAACCGGCGCCGACCTCGATCCCAATGTGCTGACGATCGGCTTTGCCCGCCGGATGACCAGGTACAAGCGGCCGCTGCTGTTTGACGACATCGAGCGGCTGACCGCGCTGTCGGGGCGACACCCGGTCCAGCTGGTGATGGCGGGGAAGGCGCATCCGCGCGACACCGGCGGCAAGGAGGCCATCCGCCGGGTGCACGAGCTCGCCCGCGAATTGCGCGGCAAGCTGACTTGCGTCTTCCTGCCGGGTTACGACATGCGGCTGGCGCTGAGTTTGCTCAGCGGTTGCGATGTCTAGCTCAACACGCCGCTGCCGCCGATGGAGGCCTCAGGCACCAGCGGCATGAAGGCGGCGCTCAACGGCGTCCTCAATCTGAGCGTGCTCGATGGCTGGTGGATCGAGGCCTGCGTCGACGGCGTGACCGGCTGTGCGATCGGCGACGACCCGGCGAGCGCCCGCCGACGAAGCGCGCGCTGCGACCAACCTCTACGACGAGCTCGAGCGCACCGTGTGATATCGGTGGCGATGAGGCCGTCTGCCCGGCGCGCCGCCGCCGATCACACCTTCGCGGCCGCAGCAGGCCGCGGACCCGATCCGGTGCGCGGCGCCGGCGCCTGACCCAATGTCGCCGTCACCGCCGTCACTCCGGCCACGCCGCCGAGTTGCATCGTTTCGACCGCGGTGCTCGGTACGATGACGATCGTGGTATTGTTGCTCTTCAGTCCCTCGTAGAGCATGTTCATCGCGCGCAGATGAAAGGCGGTCGGATTGTCGGCGTAGGTCTTTGCCGCCTCGCCGAAATTGACCGCGATCTGGCGCTCCGAATCGCCGAGAATGACGCGCGCCTGGCGTTCGCGCTCGGCCTGCGCCTGCATCGACATGGCATCCTCCAGGGCCGATGGGATGAGGACATCCTTGACCTCGACCGAGATGACGTTGATGCCCCACGGCGCGGTTCGCACGTCGATGATGCGCCGCAATTCGGTGCTGATCTTCTCGCGGCCCTCCAGCATGTCCGACAGCAGGGTCTTGCCGATGACGTCGCGCAGCGCGGTCTGCGCCGCCCAGTTGATGGCGCTGCCGTAGTCGGCGACATCGAGCGCCGCCTTCTGCGGATCGACGACTTTCCAGAACAGCACCGCATCGACATCGACCGGCACGGTGTCCCGGGTCAAGGTCCTTTCCGCCTTGAAGGCGCTGGTGATGACCCGCGTGTCGATCCGATAGGCAATCGTCTCGATGATCGGGATGATAAGAAACAAGCCCGGACCTTCGAGGGCGCGGAAGCGACCGAGACGCAGCACGACGACGCGTTCCCATTGATCGGCAACTTTTATCGAATAGGAGATGATAAAGGCTACGATTGCCGACCCCAGGATGATCGCCACGCTCTCTGTGTAATAAGATAATATAAAGCTGAAGTAGGCAAATATCATGCCACCGCCAAAGATGATGACGAAGATCAATACCGGAAGAGCGCTGGATTTTCCCATTGTGGTCTCCCTGTTTTGCGTTGCCGTCGGTTATAGGCTCTGGAAACGTCGGAGGCAGGCGGAGTTGGGGCCGCAGTGACGGCGACACCGGAAAGTTCCCAAGATACATCACGTGCAAAAGCGGGCGGGAGATCAGTTCGCCCCGATGCGCCCGGCAACGCGCGGAGTCGATAACGCTGTCGCGCTGCGGCTGGATTGACCCAGATCAAGGCTGCGAGGCGCCGCCGCCGTCATGTTGTGCGGCATGGATTGATCGGCGCCAATGCCGCGGCAACCCCCGCGCAGTCCAGCATTGTCCCGGCGTCCATTGAAAAACACGAGGGGACCCGATGATGCTGCATTCTCCCTATGTCCGCTGGTTCGACGAATTGCGTCTCGCCGACGTGCCGCAGGTCGGCGGCAAAAACGCTTCGCTCGGCGAACTCCATTCGGCGTTGGCGACGGAAGGGATTCACGTTTCGAACGGTTTCGCGCTGACCGCGCAGGCCTATCGCGAGGCGCTGACCGCCGCGCATGCGTGGGACGAGTTGCGCGCGCTGCTCAACGGCTTTGACCACCACGATCTCGCGGCACTCGCCGAGCGCGCCAAAAAGGCCCGCCGGATCGTTTATGAGGCGACCGGGAACAGCGGCCTGCGCGAGCATATCCGCGCCGCCTACCAGGCGCTCGAGCACGAGTACGGCCGCAACACCGCGGTCGCGGTGCGCAGCTCGGCGACCGCCGAGGACTTGCCGACCGCCAGCTTTGCCGGCCAGCACGACACCTATTTGAATGTGCGCGGCCAGACCGCCGTGGTCGAGGCGTGCCGGCGGTGCTTTGCGTCGATCTTCACCGACCGCGCGATCGTCTACCGCATCGACAACGGCTTTGACCATTTCAAGGTCGCGCTGTCGGTCGGCGTCATGAAGATGGTGCGCTCCGATCTCGCGGCGAGCGGCGTCATCTTCACGCTCGACACCGAATCCGGGTTCCGCGATGTCGTGTTCGTCACCGGTTCGTACGGGCTCGGCGAAGACATCGTGCAGGGCAAGGTCGATCCCGACGAGTTCTATGTCCACAAGCCGACCTTCCGGCAAGGCCATCGCGCGGTGTTGTCGCGCGCGCTCGGCAACAAGGCGATGCAGCTCGTGTTTGCGCGCGGCCGTGGCGCCAAGAGCACGCGCAACCGCCCGACCGGCGCCGCCCAGCGCGGCCGCTTCTGCCTGACCGATCCCGAGGTTCTGGAACTGGCCGATTATGCGATCCGCATCGAAGACCATTATTCGCAGCTCGCCGGACATCCCGTGCCGATGGACATCGAATGGGCCAAGGACGGCGAGGACGGAAGGCTTTACATCGTGCAGGCGCGGCCGGAAACCGTCGCGTCGCAGAAGAAGGCCGACAGTTTCGAGACCTTCGCGTTGCAAGGGGAGGGCAACGTGCTGGTGAGCGGCCGCGCGGTCGGCGAGAAGATCGCCGCCGGTGCGGTGCGAATCGTCGCCGACAAGGCCGGCCTCGCGGCGTTCCAGCCGGGCGAAATCCTGGTCGCCGAGACGACGACGCCCGATTGGGAGCCGGTCATGAAGACCGCCGGCGCGATCGTCACCGATCGCGGCGGCCGCACCTGTCACGCTGCGATCGTCGCGCGCGAACTGGGCGTGCCGGCCGTCGTCGGCGCCGACGCCGCGACAAAGACGCTGAACACCGGCGCGACGGTCACGGTGAGCTGCGCCGAGGGCGAGATCGGCCAAGTCTACGACGGCAAACTGCCGTTCACCGCAACGCGGGTGCCGCTCGCCGCGGTGCCGCGGCCGAAGACCCGGGTCATGGTCAATCTCGGCAACCCGGAACAGGCCTTTCACACCGCGATGCTGCCGAATGACGGGGTGGGCCTCGCGCGCATGGAGTTCATCATCGAGGAGCATATCGGCATCCATCCGATGGCGCTCGCCGCGCCCGACAAGGTCGCCTC
>DATJUL010000499.1:0-5941 GCA_035502295.1 Allostellaceae bacterium
AATCTCCTGCATGCGGGCGTTGCCGGCATTGGCCGCCAGCACCCGGCGGCTGGTAACGAGCCCATAGGCGAGCGCCAACACGCCGCAGGCAATGACAAGAATATAGGCCGACACGATCACTCTGGCTCCCCTCTCGCGCGCGTCATATAAATGAGAATGACCCGCCGCCGCGCAGCCCAACGGGCCGGCGCGTGCCATAGCAGGCCGAGGCGGCGCACCATGCCAGATGCCGCCGAATGAGGCAACAACCGCGCGGCGTTGCATTGCGGCCAGCCCAGCAGCGCGGGCGGTTGACATCGCCCGCCCGCAACGGTGTGATCCGGCGAGCGAATTCGCGCGCGGGAGGAGAGCGTGGCAAAGTTCAGGATCGCGACGCCGGCGGGCACCAGCTTTACGACAGCCGGCGGCTACGGCTACGAAATGGAGGCGCTCACACCCATCGACGCGGAGATCTTCGAGATCCCGGCCGGTTCCGAAGAGGATTTCGTCGCCGCCGCCAAGGAGGCCGACGCGCTCTACGCCAAGGGGAGGCCGATTACGAAAAAGATGATCGACGGCCTTCAGCGCTGCAAGATCATCTCGCTCGGCTCGGTCGGCGTCGATTCCGTCGATGTTGCCGCGGCGACCGCCAAAGGCATTCCGGTCACCAACTGCCCGGACACGTTCATCGAGGAAGTCG
The DNA here is from genome assembly GCA_035502295.1 of Allostellaceae bacterium. Taxonomy (GTDB): domain Bacteria; phylum Pseudomonadota; class Alphaproteobacteria; order ATCC43930; family CGMCC-115725; genus DATARH01. The sequence goes on from DATJUL010000499.1 coordinate 680, forward strand.
CCGACCACGCGATGACGCTGATCCTCGCAACCCATCGCCGGCTCGTCGTGCAGGACCGCCTCGTGCGCGACGGACGCTGGGCGGAAGGGCGGCCGATGCTGCAGCAGTTTCCGCGCCTGCGCGGGATGACGCTGGGCCTCATCGCGTTCGGTCATGTCGCGCGCGCCGTCGCCGAGCGCGCCAAACCGTTCGGCCTCAACGTCATCGCCTACGACCCCTATATCGAGGAGATCGTCATGGTCGAGCGCGGCGTCGAGCCGGTCAGCCTGCCCGAGCTGCTGGCGCGCGCCGACATCATCTCGATGCATTCGCCGGCGACCGAGAGCGCCAACCGGATGATCCGCGAAGAGCATTTCCGGCTGATGAAGCAGAGCGCGATCTACATCTCGACCGGGCGCGGCCCGACCACCGACGAGAGCGCGCTGATCAAGGCCTTGGACGAGGGCATGATCGCCGCCGCCGGCCTCGATGTGTTGGAAAAGGAGCCGCCCGGCGGCAACAACCCGCTGCTCACGATGGACAACGTGATCCTGACCGCGCATGTCGCGTCGGCCACCGCGCGCTTCGACCCGGCGCGCCGGCGCCGCGTCGGGCAGGAATTGTCGCTGGTCCTGACCGGCCGCTGGCCGATGTCGTGCGTCAACCCGGCGGTGCTGGCATCGAGCGGCCTCCGCCGCTGGCAGCCGGTATCAATGGAGCGCGGCCCGAATTCGTAGAGAGCGACGGAGCGGTCGCCGACTCCCCCTCACCCGTCCTCCGCTCCGCGTCGGACTCCCTCTCCCCGCGAGCGGGGAGAGGGCTGGGGTGAGGGGCGTGCACGGAGGAAACGAATGCCGGTCGATCGCTGGGCGCCGGGTGCGGCGCCGATCCGCTATCCCGACCCCGACATAAGGGTGCTCGACCCGCGCTTTGAGAAATACGTGCTCGGTCACGCGGCGGTCGAGCGCATCGCCGGCGGCTGCCGCTTCACCGAGGGGCCGGTGTGGTTCGGCGACGGCCGGTATCTGTTGTGGAGCGACATCCCGAACAACCGCATCCTTCGCTGGGAGGAGGAAACCGGCGCGATCAGCCTCTGGCGCCGGCCGTCGCATTATGCCAACGGCAACACCCGCGACCGCCAGGGGAGGCTCATCACCTGCGAGATGGGGTCGCAGCGCCTCACCCGCACCGAATATGACGGGACTGTCACGGTGCTGGCCGAGCATTTCGACGGCAAGCGGCTGACCGGCCCCAACGATGTTGTCGTCAAATCCGACGGTTCGATCTGGTTCAGCGACAACGGCGCCGGCATCCGCGGCAATTACCTGGGCGACAAGGGCGAGGCGGAATTGCCGTTCCGCGTCTACCGCATCGACCCGCGCTCGGGCGCGATGGCCGTCGTCGTCGACCAGGCACAGCAGCAGCGGCCGAATGGCCTCGCTTTTTCGCCCGACGAAACCCGGCTCTACGTCGTCGACACGCCGGGCGGCGACAAGACGACCTATGTCTACGATGTTGTGGACGGCGGAACGCGGCTCGCCAACGGCCGGCTCTTTTTCAATGCGATGCCGGGCTGGGCCGATGGCATCCGCGTCGATACCGACGGCAATGTGTGGTGCGGCTTTTCCGGCGGCGAGGGCGAGGACGGGGTCGCCGTCTTCGCGCCGGACGGTGCGCTGATCGGCCGCATCCTGTTGCCGGAGCGCTGCGCCAACGTGTGTTTCGGCGGGCGGAAGCGCAACCGCCTGTTTATGGCGGCGAGCCAGTCGGTCTACGCGCTCTATGTCGAGACGCAGGGCGTCTTGGGCGGGTGAACCCGAGCGCCCCGGCTCGCTCAAATTAACCTTAAATCCGCTCGATTTTGTTGCGGCCTCGGGCTATAGGCCGGGCGCCGCGCAAAGACCCTTCGTGCGCCGATGCACCGACAACGGCCCGTTTGCAACAAATTTAGAAACCGCGAAACCGGGAATGCTATGAGACGGATCGGCGATCTGGCGATCGCCAGCGCCCTGATCGCGTTGACCCTGCCGCTGCTGGCCATCGTCGCGCTGGTCCTCAAGCTGGATGGCGTCGGCCCGGTGCTGCTGCGCGAGGAACGCCGGGCCGGGGGACGCCGTATGCTGGTGTTCAAGTTCTGCACGAAGCGCCGGCCGTATCCGGGCGACCCCAGCCGGTTTCCGCTGCAGCGGCCGAGCCAAGTCGGCCGATTTCTCCGCTACACCCGCATCGTCGATCTGCCGCAACTCATCAATGTGCTGCGCGGCGAGATGAGTTTTGTCGGAAATGGAGCGGTGCGCCCGGATTTTTTCGATTAGGGCGCGCCGCCGCCCGCGCCGCTGCTGCGGATGCCGCGGCCCTCGGCGGTTGATCGGTGTATGATGGCCCGGTTCCTCTGACCGAGACAGTCTGATCGCCGACATGCGCATCCTCTATAGCCATCGCGTCCATTCGCGCGATGGACAAAGCGTCCACATCGACGAATTGATTAAGGCATTGCAGCACGCCGGCCACGAGGTTCGCGTCGCCGGGCCGAACCTTTACGAGCGCGCCGAGTTCGGCGGCGAGAGCCGCCTGGTGCCGGCGCTGCGCCGCTGCGTGCCCGCTGCCTTTTACGAGGTCCTCGAGCTCCTCTATAACCTGCCGGCGCTGATGCAGGCGCGGCGGACCCTACGGGGCTTTGCTCCCGAACTTATTTATGAACGCTACAATCTGTATTTTTTCTGCGGCATGCTGCTGAAGCATTGGCTCCGCATCCCGCTTTATCTCGAGGTCAACTCGCCGCTCGCGGCGGAGCGGTCGCGGTATGGCGGCCTGCGGCTGCGCGCGCTTGCGGCGCGTTGCGAGCGGGCGGTGTGGCGCTCGGCCGACCGGGTGTTTGTCGTGACGGCGGCGCTCGGCGACATCGTCGCGGCCGCCGGCGTCACTCGCGACCGCATTGTCGTCACGCCCAACGGCATCGACCTCGCGGCCTTTCCCGCCACGCCCTATCTCGCCCGGCCCGGCGTCCCGGTTACGATCGGCTTCATCGGTTTCGTCCGCGAGTGGCACGGTGTCGACGCGGTCGTTGAGGGTCTCGCAGCGGACCGGACGGAGCCGCCCATCCGCCTTGTCGTCGCCGGCGATGGTCCGGCGCGCCCTGCCCTCGAACGGCAGACAACGATGCTGGGCATCCCGCATCTGGTCGAGTTCACCGGGCTGCAGCCGCGCTCCCGCGTGGCGGAATTGATCGCCAGTTTCGACATCGCGCTGCAGCCGCGCGCGGTATCCTATGCCTCGCCGCTCAAATTGTTCGAATACATGGCATGCGGCCGCGCCATCGTCGCGCCCGACCAGCCCAACATCCGTGAAATCATCGACAACGGCGAAACCGGCGTGCTGTTCGATCCGGACGAGCCGGGCGCCTTGTGGCGCGCCATCCGCGCTCTGGCCGCCGACCCGGCGCGGCGCGAACGGCTCGGGCGGGCAGCGCGGGTCCGCCTCGAAGAGCGCAACTATACCTGGGCCGGGAACGCCGCCCGCATCACGGCCCTGGCAGCTGACGATATTGTGCCGCGCGCCGACGCCGCGCCGCCAATGCCGCCACTCGGTCGCTTCGTACCGCGCCAAACAGGACGATCACGAACACGACGTTAAACACCAGCAGCAGGAATGCCTGAAATTCGTCAACCATCAGTGCGCTCGCCGATCAACCCGTTCGTGATGCGAAGATGCGGCGGTTTTCGCCGCGGTCAAGGCTGCGGTCGGCCATCGATCGGGATGAAGTGAAAATCCTCGGGCGGCATATCGGCGAAGAACGCCCGATGCTCGTTTTGCGGCAACGGCCACAAGACCGGAGTCGGCTGGTCGCTGGTGTACCAGTTTTTGCAGCCGCCGACCCACACCGTGCCGGGAAACGCGTCGCCAAGGCGGGCGAGAAAGCGCTCCGTCGCCGCTTCGGTCGGCGCGACGGCGGCGCCGCGGGCACGCGCCTCGCCGATGAGCCGCATGATCGCGCCGATCTCCTGGTCGAGGCCCAGCGGCACCGGCACGTTGTTGACCGGCGCAAACGGCCCGTAGAGCATGAACAGGTTCGGGAAGCCCGGCAGCGCGATGCCGCCGTAGGAATAGATCCGCTCGCGCCACGCTTCCTCGATCGTGACGCCGTTAAGCCCCGTGACGTGCATCGGCCGCATATAGGCGTGCGGATCAAAGCCGGTGGCATAGACCAGCACGTCGAGCGGCACGTGGCTGCCATCGGTCATGACGATGCCGTCCGGCACGATGCGCGCGATATGGCCCTTGACGATGTGCGCGTTCGGCAACTGCACCGCCTCGTAATAGTTGCGGTCGGATTTCGGAATGCGGGTGCAGCCGAGATTGTAGTCGGGCGTCAATTTTGCCTTCAGCTCGGGGGCGCGGACGCAGTCCAGATACGAGCGATATTCGGCCTCCATCGCGGCGCGCTGCGGTCCCGGCTCGAGCCGCCAGCGGTCGAATTCGTTGATGAACTTCCAGAGCCGCCGCTGCTCGCGGTCATAGCCGCCCGGCAGCCGCAGCTTGAGGCGCTCGCGCCAGGTCGCGTGGGGGTTCTCGCGGATGTGCACCCATTGCGCCCGGCGGATAAACTGCGTTACCTCGCAGCCGGCCCAGGCCAGCGCCTCGGTGATCTGCACGCCGCTGGCGCCGCTGCCGATAATGCCCCAGCGCCGGCCCTGGTACGGCACGCTGTGGTCCCAGCGCGCCGAGTGGAACGCCGGGCCCGCGAAATCCTCGCGCCCCGGAATATCGGGATAGACCGGCTGGTGCAGAAAGCCGGTGGCGCAGACAAAGACATCGGCGATGTCGCTGCTCCCGGCAGCCGTCTCGATCAGCCAGCGTCCGGCGGTAAAGCGCGCCGATAGTATCTCCTCGTTGAAATGGATGAAGCGGGTGAGACCGCGATCCTCGGCGACCTTCTTCACGTATTCCCAGATTTCGCCGGCCGGCGCGTATTTGCGCGACCAGTTGTAATTGGGCTGGAACGGAAACTCGTATTGCCGCGACAAGACATCGACAAAGAGACCGGGGAATGTGTTGTCGCGCCAGGTGCCGCCGACCTCACCGGCCTTTTCGTAGACCGCGAAATCGATCTTCGCCTGTTTCAGCGTTTCGGCCATGAACAGCCCCGACACGCCGGCTCCGGCGACAACGACGCGAAACTCCCGCTCGGCCATGACGCTCACCCCAATTCTGCCGCCGAACGGAGCTTAAGCCGCCGGCCGCTGTTTCGACAACTCACCCTCGCGCCGAGCGTCCCGCACGGTT
>DATJUL010000500.1:0-2173 GCA_035502295.1 Allostellaceae bacterium
GAGATGGCGGGCGACCGCAGCGGCATCGCCGCCTTCGTCGTAATCCCGCTCGCGAAAGCCGATCGAGAACGTGCGCACCGGTCGCGTGCTCTCTGCCTGCATCAGCGCGACGACGGTCGATGAATCGATGCCGCCCGAGAGAAACGCGCCGAGCGGCACGTCCGCCGCCATGCGGCGGCCGATCGCGTCGCGCAGCAGCGCTTCCAGCGCGTCGGCCGCTTCCTCCTCGTCGCCGGCGAAGCGCGCGCTCTGACCCTGGCGCGCGATGTCGGCGAGCGACCAATAGGCCCTGAGCGCCGGCGATCCCTCGGCGGGGACGCTGAGGATCGTGCCCGGCGGCAGTTTGCGCACGCCGCGATAGATCGCAAGCGGCCCCGGCACATAGCCGAAGCGCAGATAGGCGGCGAGCGCGTCGCGGTCGAGTTCGGGCGACCACGCAGTGTCGGCGCGCAACGCCTTCAGCTCGGAGCCGAACACGAGGCGGCCGGAAAACTCGGCCCAATAGAGCGGCTTGATGCCGAGCCGGTCGCGCACCAGAACGAGCGTCCGCTCCCGGCGGTCCCACAGCGCCATCGCGAACATGCCGATGAGCCGCTCGACCGTTGCCGCGACGCCCCATTCCGCGGCCGCCTCGACGATGATTTCAGTATCGCTGCGGCCATGGAAGCGGCGCCCGGAATCCAGCAGTTCGGCGCGCAATTCTTGCGCGTTGTAGACTTCGCCGTTGTAGGTGATCGCAAACCGGCCGCAGGACGACAGCATCGGCTGCGCCCCGGCCGGCGACAAGTCGATGATCGACAGCCGGCGATGGCCGAGCGCCAGGCCCCCCTCCGGATCGCTCCATACCGCGGCCTCGTCGGGGCCGCGATGGGCGAGCCTCGCGGTCATCGCCGCGACGCCGGCGGCGATGTCGGCGGACGCAGATCGTCCGCGCCGGTCCCACAGCCCGGCTATGCCGCACATCAAGCACCTCCGTTGCCGCGCCGAGCTTAACGCGTCCGACCCGCGCGCCGCCCCTGGATTCCGCGCTGTCGCCCTCATATATGTGCGGCATGGCCGGACTTGTTCCGGCCATCCACGTCTCAACCCTCGCGGCGGTTGCGTGGATGACCGGGACAAGCCCGGTCATGATGGATCGAGTTGTGTGAGGACCATGGGCTTCAACTGCGGCATTGTCGGCCTGCCGAATGTCGGCAAATCGGCGCTCTTCAACGCGCTGACCGCGACGCAGGCGGCCGAGGCGGCGAAATACCCGTTCTCGACGCGGGAAGCGAATGTCGGCCGGGTCGCGGTGCCGGACGAACGGCTCGATGTGTGCGCGCGCCTCGCCAAATCGGCGAAGATCGTGCCGACGCAATTGGAATTCGTCGATATCGCCGGCCTCGTGCGCGGCGCCTCGAAAGGGCAGGGGTTGGGCAACCAGTTTCTCGGCCATCTGCGCGACGTCGACGCGATCGCCCACCTGCTGCGCTGCTTCGATGACGACAATATCGTTCATGTCGAGGGTTCGGTCGATCCGCTCCGCGACGCCGAGACGGTCGAGACCGAACTGATGCTGGCCGATCTTGAAAGCCTCGAACGCCGCGCCGCGGCGGCACAGAAGCGGGCGCGTGGCGGCGACACAGAAGCGAAGGCCCTGCTCGCCGTCATCGAGCCGGTGCTGGCCGGGCTGCAGGAGGGCGTGCCGGCGCGCCGCACGGCGCTGGCGCCCGACCAGCAGCACGATTTGAGACTGCTGCAATTGCTCAGCGCCAAGCCGATGCTCTATATCGCCAATGTCGATGAGGAAGCGGCCGCGACCGGCAACGAACTGAGCCGCCGGGTTGCCGAGTATGCTGCGGCGCAGGGCGCCGAGGCGGTCGTCATCGCCGCCGCGATCGAGGCCGAACTGGCCATTCTCGCTGACCCCGCCGAGCGGCGCGAGTTTCTCGCCGCGCTCGGTCTTGCCGAGACCGGCCTCGACCGCGTGATCCGCGCCGGCTACGGCCTCCTCGACCTGATCACGTTCCTGACCGCCGGCCCCAAGGAATCGCGCGCCTGGACGATCACCCGCGGCACCAAGGCGCCGCAGGCCGCGGGCACGATCCACAGCGATTTCGAGAAGGGCTTTATTCGCGCCGAGACGATCGCCTATGCCGATTTTGTCGCCTGCGGCGGCGAACAGGGCGCCAAG
>DATJUL010000501.1:0-4042 GCA_035502295.1 Allostellaceae bacterium
GCGGCGCCTTCGACGGCGTCGCCGATTTCGACGCGGCGCTGCGCGACCCCGAAATCCCGACCCAGATGCGCGCCGCCGACGATTGCGGCGACGGCCTCCACCCATCCGACAGCGGCTATTGCAAGATGGGCGACGCGATCAACCTCGCGCTGTTCGATTGAACAATAACCACGCAGGCACGGAGGACACGGAGAAACACACCGGGATTGCTTCGCTTCGCTCGCAATAACCCCTGAAATTACTGTTCCGTCATGATCGAAACGCCCTCGACACCAACGGCCTCAGACAAGCCCGGGCAAGGGGCGTGTTTGGCGACCGCTGACCGCCGATGTTCAAGAAAATCCTGATTGCCAATCGCGGCGAGATCGCCTGCCGCATCATCAAGACGGCGCGGCTTATGGGGATCGCGACGGTTGCGGTCTATTCCGAGGCCGACGCCGATGCCTTGCATGTGCGCATGGCCGACGAGGCGGTGCCGATCGGGCCGGCGCCGGCGGCCGAGAGCTATCTGCGCATCGACCGGATCGTCGGGGCGTGCCGCGAGACCGGCGCCGAGGCGGTGCATCCCGGCTACGGTTTCCTGTCGGAGCGGGCGGAATTCGCGCAGGCGCTCGCCGCTTCCGATATCGCGTTTGTCGGCCCGCCGCCGGCGGCGATCGCCGCGATGGGCGACAAGATCGAATCGAAAAAACTCGCGGTTGCTGCCGGCGTTGCGACCGTGCCGGGACATCTCGGGGTTGTCGAAAATCCTGAGCATGCCGCGAGGATCGCCCGCGACATCGGCTATCCGGTCATGCTGAAGGCGTCGGCCGGCGGCGGCGGCAAGGGCATGCGCATCGCCCGCAGCGACGCCGAATTGCGCGACGGCTTCACGAGCGCGCAGAACGAGGCGCGCGCCAGCTTTGGCGACGACCGCGTGTTCCTCGAAAAATATATCGAGGCGCCGCGCCACATCGAAATCCAGGTGCTGGGCGACCGGCACGGCAACATCGTGCACTTGGGCGAGCGCGAATGCTCGATCCAGCGCCGCCACCAGAAGGTCGTCGAGGAAGCGCCGAGCCCCTTCCTCGATGCCGCAACGCGCGCGGCGATGGGGGCGGAGGCCGTCGCGCTGGCGCGCGCGGTCGGCTACCACTCGGCCGGCACGGTCGAGTTCATCGTCGATCGCGACCGCAACTTCTACTTTCTCGAAATGAACACGCGGCTGCAGGTCGAGCATCCGGTCACCGAGTTGGTGACCGGCCTCGACCTCGTCGAATGGATGATCCGCATCGCCGCCGGCGAGAAATTGCCGTTCGGCCAGCGGGATGTACAGCAGAGCGGCTGGGCGATCGAGGCGCGGGTCTACGCCGAAGACCCGGAGCGCAATTTTCTGCCGTCGATCGGCCGGCTCGTGCGCTACCTCCCGCCGGACGGCGACGGCATCCGCGTCGATGCCGGCGTCTACGAGGGCGCCGAGATCACGCTCTACTACGACCCGATGATCGCCAAGCTCGTCGCCCATGGCGCCGACCGCGACGAGGCGGCCGGGCGGCTGCAAGGCGCGCTCGACGCGTTTGCGATCGCCGGCGTCCGCCACAATGTCGCGTTTCTCGCCGCGATCGCCGCCTCAGAGCGGTTTCGCGCCGGCCATCTCTCGACCGATTTCATCGCGCAGGAGTTTCCGCACGGCTTCGCTTCGCCGGCCGAACCGGTCGCCGCCGACCGCGTCCTGCTGGTCGCCGCCGTCCTCGCCGAGAGCCGCCTTCACGAAGCCGAGACGGCACGCGACGGCGCGGATCGCCAACCGGCGGCGCGCGAGGTCACCGTGCTGCTCGACCAGCGGGCCCACTCGGCGACGCTGCGCGCCGAGGGCAGCGCCTTCCTCGTCGAGACCGATGGCGGCAGCTGCCTTGCGGCGACCGACTGGCGGCCGGGCCAGCCATTGATGCACCTGCGCGTCGAGGATCGGCTGTGCACCGTGCAGATCGAGCTTCTGCCCGGCCGCGCCTCCCGCCTCGTGCATCGCGGGGTGATCCGCCAAGCCCGCGTGCTGCCGCCGCGCGCCGCCGAACTGTTGCAGATGATGCCGGAGAAGCGTCCGGCCGATACTTCGCGTCTCGTATTGTCGCCGATGCCCGGCCTGCTGACGCAGATCATCGTCGACGAGGGCCAGGAGGTGAAGGCCGGCGAGCCGCTCGTCGTCGTCGAAGCGATGAAGATGGAAAACGTGCTGCGCGCCGAGCGCGACGGTCGCATCGCCAAATTGCGGGCCCGACCCGGCGACAGCCTGGCGGTCGATCAGGTCATCCTCGAACTGGAGTGACGCGAAGCACGGCGGGCACGACGGCAGCGCCGGCTTTAGAACACGGTCGGACAAAATTGAATCGTCATGCCCGCGCAAGCGGGCACCCAGGGCCGCCGATGAGCAGTTGCCCCCGGCCTTCGCCGGGGCAAGCGCCAGCGCGAAGGCGACGGTGTAATCCGCCGCGACGTCAGAGGTCGGCGCCGCGCAGCGTGCGGGCGAGCCGGTCGAGCACGCCGTTGGCGAGGATCGGTTCGCGTCCGTCAAAAAACGCATAGGCGATCGCGATATATTCGCTGAGCGTGACGCGCGGCGGGATGTCGGCGCGGTGCACCAGTTCGTAGGCGCCGGCTTCGAGGATCAGCCGCAGCAGCGTTTCGAGCCGGGCGAGCGGCCAAGCGTCGCTGAGCGCCGCCGAGATGCTCTCGTCGAGCCGCTCGCGGTCGGCGGCGACGCCGCCCACGATATCGGCAAACAACGCTTCGTCCGCCACGCCGTAGCGCTCGCCGTCGATCTCGCGCCCGAGACGATGATGGACGAATTCGCCGATCACCGATTGGGCGCCGCGGCCGGGATTGAGCTCCAGCTGATAGAGCGCCTGGACGGCCGCGAGGCGGGCGTTGCTGCGCCGCCGCGCGGCGCCGACCGGCCGCGGCGGACCATCGGCGGCGCCGACCGCGCTCACTGGCCATTGCCTTGCAGCTTGCGACGCAGTTCGACCAGCGCGAGGCATGCGCGCACCGCACGGCCGCCCTGATCGCGTCCCTCGGGCGAGGCGCGCACCAGCGCTTGCGCTTCGTTCTCGCAGGTCAAGATGCCAAAGCCGAGGGCGAGCCCGTCGCGCACCATCAAATCCTGCAGCGAGCGTGCGGTTTCATTGCAGATGTGATCGTAATGCGTCGTCTCGCCGCGGATCACGCAGCCGAGCGCGACAAATCCGTCAAACCGCTCGACGGTCCTGGCAGCCATCGCGATCGCCGCCGGCAACTCGAAGGCACCGGGCACCGTGACGATTTCGCAGGTCGCGTCGGCTTCGGCCACGGCACGCTCGGCGCCGCGCCGCAGATCGGCGGCGAGGTGCTCGTAAAACACGGCTTCGACGAGGAGCAGGTGAGGAGCTCGCGCCATTATCAGGTCCGCTCCGCAATCGAAGGACGCGATTCCAACAGCCGGCCGACATAGCGCGCGATCGGATCGATTTCGAGGTTCATGCGCTGGCCGGGCCGGGCCTCGCCGAACCCGGTATGGGCCAGCGTGTAGGGGATCAGGTTGACCCCGAACGAGACGGCCGCGACCTCGTTGACCGTGAGGCTCACGCCGTCGAGCGCGACCGAACCCTTCGCAGCGATCAACGGCATCAGTTCCTCCGGCGCCTCGATGACGAGCCGCACCGAATCCCCTTCCGGCCGGCGGTCGAGCAGCCGCGCCATGCCGTCGACGTGGCCGAGGACGATGTGGCCGCCCAATTCGTCGCCGACCTTGAGCGCCCGTTCGAGGTTGACCGGCGTCCCCTCGATCCAATCGCCGAGCGTCGAGCACGCCAGCGTCTCGGCGGACGCCTCGACGGCAAACGCGCCGGGTTCAACGGCAACGACCGTCAGGCAGGCGCCGGAACACGCGATCGAAGCGCCGAGCGGGATCGCCGCGCAATCATAGGCGGTCGCGATCGTCAGCGCGAGGCCGCCCTCCGGCCCATGGCCGCGGCGCAGCCGCCGCACCCGCCCGACATCGGTGACGATTCCGGTGAACATGGCGCAA
>DATJUL010000502.1:0-3036 GCA_035502295.1 Allostellaceae bacterium
CGCGCTGCCGGAAATGCGCGAGTGGACCGAAGCCGCCCTCCGCGAGCCGGACGAGATCGGCGAATTCGAGGTCGAATTCTAGAGCACGATCGGGCTAACTTGAAGCACCCCAAACCGTCATCCGCGGGCTTGACCCGCGGATCTCAGAGATGGCCGGGTCAAGCCCGGCCATGACGGATAGGGGTGATTCGATCCAACGCGATACCGCTCTAGCCACGGTTCCGTCGCCGGCTGCACAGGCGCGTCATTGCGAGCGAAGCGAAGCAATCCCGAGCCCCAAGGACCTGCTGATCGAGATTGCTTCGTCGCTCCGCTCCTCGCAATGACCGTGGGTCGCAAACTGCGAACGCCTGCTTCGAGCGCCGCGGGGCAGCCATGCGATCCGGCCGGTGGACGGCGGATCGGGAATAGATGCATTGTCATTAAATGGTCGGTCATCAATTGCGCCAGGCGCAGCGTCAGGGGTTTCCCAGCCTCATCGCGCATGCCGGCCGGCAGTGGCGACGCGCCGTTGATCTCCGGCTCCAGCCGTTCGGGCTGACCGAGGCGACGTGGCTGCCGCTCATCCATCTGGCACGCGCTGCGGCGCCGATGCGGCAGAAGGAGTTGGCGGCCTCGCTGTCGCTCGACAGTTCGTCCGTCGTCCGCCTGCTCGATGCGTTGCAGGCGTCGGGGCACATCGAGCGCCGCGAGGATGCCGGCGACCGGCGGGCCAAGACGATCCTGCTGACCGCGCTCGGGCGCGCCACCGTCGAGCAGGTCGAGGTCGTGTCGCAGCAGATCCGGCAGACGACGCTCGCCGGTCTCTCCGACGATGCGATCGCCGCGGCGACCGAGACGCTGCAGCACATCTGCCGCGCGCTTGCCGCCGCCATCGAGCAGCCGAATTGATCGGCAGCCCGGCAGAAAAGCGGTCGCTCAACCGCGGTGCCATCACCGCGACGGTCATCTGCGCCTGCGTCATGCAGGGGCTCGACACGACGATCGCCAATGTCTGCCTGCCGCATATCCAGGGCGCGATGTCGGCGTCGCAGGACGAAATCTCGTGGGTGCTGACCTCGTACATCGTCTGCGCCGCGATCGCGATGCCGCTCGTCGGCTGGCTCGCCGACCGGCTCGGCGTCAAATACCTGTTTCTCGCATCGGTGATCGGGTTCACCTTTGCGTCGGCCTTGTGCGGCGCCGCGGAAAGCCTGCCGCAGCTCGTGCTCTATCGCGGCATCCAGGGGGTGTGCAGCGCCGGCCTCGTGCCGCTCGGCCAGGCGACGCTTTACAGCGTCTATCCGCGCGAGCGGCACGGCTACGCGATGGCGATCTTCAGCACCGGCGCGATGATGGGACCGATCATCGGCCCGACGCTGGGCGGCTGGCTGACGCAGAATTTCGACTGGCGCTGGTGCTTTTACATCAACCTGCCGGTCGGCGCCCTGTGCGCGTTCGGCGTCTTCGTGTTCATCCGCTTCAGTCGCGGCGCCCGGCGCAGCCCGTTCGACATGTTCGGTTTTGCGATGCTGAGCCTCGCGATCGGCGCGCTGCAACTGATGCTCGACCGCGGCGCGGTCGACGACTGGTTCCATTCGACCGAAATCTGGGTCGAGGCGGCGGTCTCCGCGTTGTGCTTCTATCTGCTGATCGTCCATACCGGCACGACCGGCGAACGCTCGTTCCTCAGTCGGGAATTGCTGAAAAGCCCGAATTTTGTCGCCGGCAGCCTGTTGATGTTTGCCGTCGGCGTCATCCTCAGCGGCACGCTGGCGCTGTTGCCGTCGATGATGCAGGACCTGATGAACTACCCGGTGTTCGACGCCGGCTGGATGATGGCGCCGCGCGGCCTCGGCACGATGGCGGCGATGGTGTTCGTCGGCCGCACGGTAAACCGGATCGACAATCGCCTGTTCATCCTGACCGGGTTTCTGCTGACCGCGGCGTCGCTGTGGCAGATGACCGGGTTTTCGCTTTACATGGGGTCGTGGCCGATCATCTTTGCCGGTTTGGCGCAGGGGTTCGGGCTCGGCCTGACGTTTGTGCCGCTCAATCTCTTGGCGCTGTCGACGCTGCCGCCGCACATCATGTCGCAGGGCACCGCGCTGCGCGCGCTGATGCGCATGCTCGGCGGCTCGATCGGCATCTCGATCCTCGAAACCCAGCTGACGCGCAACACGCAGATCGTCCATTCGGGCCTCGTCGAGGGGCTGCGCCCCGACAATCCGCTCATGCAAGGCCATCTCCTCGGCCCGCTGTTCAGCCTCGACGTGCCGTCCGGGATCGCCGCGCTCAACGCCGAGGTGACCCGCCAGGCCGCGATGATCGGCTACAATGACGATTTCGCACTGATGATGGTTGTCGTGCTGCTGTCGCTGCCGCTGCTGCTGCTGGTCCGCGTGCCCGGCCGCCGCCGGCCGGCGGCTCAGCCGGTCGTCGCCGCCGCGGCCGACGATTGAGCCCGGCCCTCGGTGCTGCCGGTCAATTGAAGAAGCGCGCCGGGCGGAACGGCGCGAGTTCCGGCCGCTGCCGGCCGCGCACGATCTCGTCGGCCACCGCGGCGCCGAGAAACGGCGACAGCGTCACGCCGCTGTGCGTGACGACGATGTAATACCCGGTGGTGCGCGGCATCGGTCCGACCGCCGACACCTGGTCGGCCGGGATCGGCCGGATCGCGCGGCGCACCGCTTCGACATCGACATCGCCGATCGACGGCAACAACTGCCGCGCGCGCTCGACCAGGTCGCGGGCCTGCGGCATCGCGGGGCTGAGCGGCGCGTCGAGGCTCATCGCCGCGTCGGTCGGACCCCAATGCAGCAGCAGCCGGCCGGCGCCATCGGGGCGCACATCGATGATCGGGCTGTGGACGATGCGGCCGATTGCGGCGGCGACCGGCGGCGTGAACACGAGAAACCCGACGGTCGGCACCAGCGGCAGATGCAGGCCGGCATCGCGCGTCGCGTCGTTGGTCCAGCGGCCGGCGCAATTGACGACGATGTCGGCTTCGTATTGCCGACCGTCGGCGAGCCGCACGCCGCCGACGCGGTCGCCGGC
>DATJUL010000503.1:0-2637 GCA_035502295.1 Allostellaceae bacterium
TGTTGGCGGCAAACAAGGGGCTGCTCGCGCTGGTCGCCGACATCATGGCCGAGGCCCCTCCCCTCGCCGCAAACCTGGCGCAACGGCCGGCCCTCCTCGACGCCGTGCTGACCGATGGGTTTTCGGCGCCGCTGCCCGACCGCGCCGGCCTCGCGACGGATCTCGGGGTTCTCCTCGCCGCCGCCCGCGATATCGAGGACAGGCTCGATGTGGTGCGCCGCTGGGCCAACGAGCGGCGGTTTCAGGTCGGCGTGCAGCTCCTGCGCGACGGCATCGACGGCAGCGGCACCGGCCGAGCGCTGTCCGACATCGCCGAGACGGCGCTCGGGGCCCTGCTGCCGGCGGTTGCGGCGGAATTCGCGCGCGCCCACGGCACGGTGCCGGGCGGCGCCTTCGCGATCGTCGCGATGGGGCGGCTTGGCAGCCGCGAGATGAGCTTTGCTTCCGATCTCGATCTAATCCTGATCTACGACGCGCCGGAAGGCAGTCCCGGTTCGCTCGGGCCGCGGCCGCTGACGGTGCCGGCCTATTACGCGCGGCTGAGCCAACGACTGATTTCGGCGATCACCGCGCCGACCGCCGAGGGCCGCCTCTACGAGGTCGATATGCGGCTGCGCCCGTCGGGCGAATCCGGGCCGATCGCGTCAAGCCTCGCGGCCTTTGCGCGATACCAGCGCGAGGACGCGTGGACCTGGGAGCACATGGCGCTGACCCGCGCGCGGCCGATCGCCGGCGATGCCGCCCTGCGGCAGCGCGTCGCCGACGCGATCGCCGCGGCGCTGACGGCGCGGCGCGACCGGCGCCGGCTCGTCGCCGAGGTCGCGGACATGCGCCGCCGCATCGCCGCCAGCCATCCCCGCCCGGCGGAGTGGGACCTGCGCTACCGGACGGGCGGCCTGGTCGATGTCGAGTTCATCGCGCAATACCTGATGCTGCGCGAGGCGGCGCGGCATCCCGGCGTTCTGCGGCGCGATCCGGGCGAGGCGCTGGGCGCCCTCGCCGCTGCCGGCCTCCTGCCGTCGGACGCCGGCGGCGAGCTTCGGGAGGCGCTGACGCTGTTGCGCCAGCTGCGGGCGCTGATCGCGCTGCTGTTCGACGGCGTGCCGGACAGCGCGGCGCTCGCCGGGCCGGGCGGCGCGACGCTGGCGCGCTGCGCCGGGGCGATTGACTTCGCCCGGCTGGAAGCGGATATGACAGCCGCTTGCGGCCGGGTCGCGGCTTGGTACGAGCGGCTGATCGCGCAGCCGGCTCGGCGGCTGGGGGCCGAGCGCGGCGGCCGGTCAGGGGAGCGCGCGGGATGAGCGTCAAGGTCGGTGAGGAAGCCCCCGATTTCACGATGGCGACCGATGGCGGCGGCGCGGTCACGCTGTCGGCGCTGCGCGGCAAGCCGGTCGTGCTGTATTTCTACCCGAAGGACGACACCTCGGGCTGCACCGCCGAGGCCTGCGGATTTCGCGACGCGCTCCCCGATTACGGCGGGACCGGCGTGGTCGTCATCGGCGTGTCGCGCGATTCCGTCGCCTCGCACGACCGCTTCAAGAAAAAGCACGGGTTGCCGTTCATTCTCGGGTCCGACGGCGACGGCAGCGTCACCGAGCACTACGGCGTGTGGGTCGAAAAGAGCATGTACGGCCGCAAATACATGGGCATCGAGCGCAGCACGTTCCTCATCGACAAAAACGGCGTCGTGCGCGGCGTCTGGCGCAAGGTCAAGGTCGGCGGCCATGTCGCCGAGGTCCTGCACGCGGTGCAAGCGCTCTGACGGCGCCGCGGATCGGCAGCACCAGCGGTCCGCGCCGGCACCCGCCCCCAGTCTTCCGGCCTCAATCCTCGGCGGCGATGTCGCCCGGTGCCGCCATCATCGCATCGGCAACGAGGCCGGCGTTCTCGCGGATGGCGCGCTCGATCTGCTCGGCGACCTCCGGGTGATCCTTGAGATAGAGCTTGGCGTTTTCCCGCCCCTGCCCGATCCGCTGGCCGTCATGGGAGAACCACGACCCGGATTTTTCGACGACGCCGGCCTGTACGCCGAGGTCGATCAGTTCGCCGCGCTTCGAAATCCCCTCGCCGTACATGATGTCGAAATCGACGACCTTGAACGGCGGCGCCACCTTGTTCTTGACGACCTTGACGCGGGTCTGGTTGCCGATCACCTGGTCACGCTCCTTGATCGCGCCGATGCGGCGGATGTCGAGCCGCACCGAGGCGTAGAACTTGAGCGCCTGGCCGCCGGTCGTGGTTTCCGGGTTGCCGAACATGACGCCGATCTTCATGCGGATCTGGTTGATGAAGATCACCATGCAGCGCGAGCGCGAGATCGAGCCGGTCAGCTTGCGCAGCGCCTGGCTCATCAGCCGCGCGTGCAGGCCCATGTGGCTGTCGCCCATCTCGCCTTCGAGTTCGGCGCGCGGCACCAGCGCGGCGACCGAATCGATGACGAGCACGTCAATCGCCCCCGAGCGCACCAGCGTGTCGCCGATCTCGAGCGCCTGCTCGCCGGCATCGGGCTGCGAGATCAAGAGGTTGTCGACATCGACCCCGAGCTTTCGGGCATAGCCCGGATCGAGCGCGTGCTCGGCGTCGATAAAGGCGCAGGTGCCGCCGCCCTTCTGCGCCTCGGCGATGACATGCAGCGCC
>DATJUL010000504.1:0-7054 GCA_035502295.1 Allostellaceae bacterium
TCGGCGGCGGCCCAGAACGGCGCGTAATCGGGGTGGTCGATCATCTTGTTGTTGTAGGGGTTCGGGCGGATGAAGGCGCCCTTGAAGCCCAGTTCGCGGCGAGCGAAGCGCATCTCTTCGATCGCGTGCGGCACCGACTGCATCGGCAGCATCGCGATGCCAAACAGGCGGTCGGGATAGGGACGGCAATAATCGGCCAGCCAGCGGTTGTAAGCACGGCACAGCGCCGCGGCGAGGCCGGGCTCCTGCACGGCGCCGGCAAAGAGCCCCATGCTGGGATAGAGGAAGGCGGCATCGATGCCGTCCAAATCCATGTCGGGGATGCGCTTGTGCGGGTCGAAGCCGCCGGGCCGCCCCTCCTCGTATTTGAGTTCGGCCGCCTTGACCGCGCCCTGCCGCGCGCCGACCCCGCCGATGCCGCCCATGCCCTGCTCGCTGCCGAGCATTTGTGCCTCGATCAGCAGCTTCTCCTTGCCGGTCGCGTTGTCGGTGACGAGCCGCGGCGCCCGGTCGCGATAGGCCGGGTCCATGTATTTTTCCCACAGATCGAGCGGTTCCAGGATGTGGCCGTCGGCGTCGATAACATTATAGACTCGGCTCATCGCGCGTCCTCCGCCGTCAAATCGGCAATCGCCGATCCTAACCCGCCGGCCGGCCGCGCGCGAGCCTGAACGCCATTCAGATTCCGCAACTCTGCCGCCGCCGCCTAAACGAGGTGCTCGATACCGATGCCGCCCCATTTGTCGTTGAGATACTCGGCCACGAGGCGGCGATGGCAATGATGCGGCTGGTCTTCGCTGCAGAGGAGGCAGCCATCGGCGATGACCTCGCGCGGCAGGTGCCGCTCGATCTCACGTTCTTTCATCAAACTCAAAAATTCGCTTTCATACCGCCGCCAGTCGCAGCGTCGCTTGCGATAATCATCGAGCAGGCGCTCGGTCGGCGCCAGCATCGGCAAATGAACGTATTCAACGTCGCAGATATTTTTCAAGAAATAGGCGAGATCATCTTTCTTCGCGAAGCCGGCAAGCTGCGACACGTTGTGCAGCCGCACATCGACGATGCGCTTAGCGCCCGACGCCGCGATCGCCTCGAAAAAATGCTCCGCGCTCTTCTTGGTAAACCCGATCGTGAACAGCTTCACGGCGCCGGCCTCCGAGTTCGTCGCGGGATTGGAATTGGGATTTTCCGCCGATCCGTTATAGTCCGCCATCGCGGCAATGACCGGAAGGGCAGGGCGTGGCCGAGGCGGTCGAACGCGAGCGAATGGAATACGATGTCGTCGTCGTCGGCGCCGGGCCGTCCGGCCTCGCGGCGGCGATCCGCTTGAAGCAGCTTGCCGTCGCCGCCGGGAGCGAGGTTGCGGTCTGCGTCATCGAAAAGGGTTCGGAGGTCGGCGCCCATATTCTGTCGGGCGCGGTCATCGAGCCGCGCGCATTGGCCGAGCTGTTCCCGGACTGGAAAGAGCGCGGCGCCCCGCTCAACACGCCGGCCGACGACGATCGCGTTCTGTATCTGACGCGGACCCGCGCCTTCCGCCTGCCGCCGCTGCCGCAGATGCACAATCGCGGCAACTACATCATCAGCCTCGGCAATTTGTGCCGCTGGCTGGCGGCACAGGCCGAGGAACTGGGCGTCGAGATCTATCCGGGCTTTGCCGGCGCCGAGGTGCTGTACGACGAGGATGGCCGGGTGCGCGGCGTCGCGACCGGCGACATGGGGATCGGCAAGGACGGCGAGCGGACCGAGCGCTACACGCCCGGTGTCGAACTCGTTGCCAAGGAGACGCTGTTTGGCGAAGGCTGCCGCGGCTCGCTGTCGAAGACGCTGATAGAGCGTTTCCGCCTGCGGGAGGGCGCAGACCCGCAGACCTATGCGATCGGCATCAAGGAATTGTGGGAGGTCTCGGCCGAGGTGCACCATCCGGGCCGCGTCGTCCACACGGTCGGCTGGCCGCTGGACAGCGCGACCTATGGCGGCTCGTTCCTCTATCACTTCGAAGACCGGCAGGTCGCGGTCGGATTTGTGATCGGTCTCGATTATCGCAACCCGTTTCTCAGCCCGTTCGAGGAATTCCAGCGTTTCAAGACGCATCCGGCGATCCGCCCGACCTTCGAGGGCGGCCGGCGCATCGCCTACGGCGCCAGGGCGTTGAACGAGGGCGGCTTCCAGTCGATCCCGCGCCTCGACTTCCCGGGCGGCGCGCTGATCGGCGACGCGGCCGGCTTTCTCAACGTGCCGAAGATCAAGGGCAGCCACACCGCGATGAAATCCGGCATGGCGGCAGCCGAGGCGATCTTCGCGCGGCTCAACGGCAACCCCGATGCGCAGGTGCGGCGCGCCATCGAGCAGAGCTGGATTTGGGATGAACTCTATCGGGTGCGCAACATTCGCCCGAGTTTCCATCTCGGGCTGTGGGGCGGGGTCGCCTATTCCGCCTTCGACACGTATGTGCTCGGCGGCCGCGCGCCATGGACGCTGCACCACCGCCATCCCGACCACGCGCAACTCATTCCGGCCGCCCAGGCGACCCGCATCGACTACCCGCGCCCCGACGGCCGGGTCAGTTTCGACCGGCTGTCGTCGGTGTTCATTTCCAACACCAATCACGAGGAGGACCAGCCGCCGCATTTGCGGCTGCGCGAGCCGGCGAAGGCGATCAGCGTCAATTATCGCCTCTACGACGCGCCGGAACAGCGCTATTGTCCGGCCGGCGTATATGAGATCGTGACCGATGCGGCGGGCGGCGAACCGCGGCTGCAGATCAACGCGCAGAACTGCGTCCACTGCAAGACCTGCGACATCAAGGATCCGCAACAGAACATCGATTGGGTGGTACCGGAAGGCGGCGGCGGGCCGAATTACCCGAACATGTGATCGCCCGTTCGCCCTCACCGGCGTGCGGGTCAGGGCAGGATCGGGACGGGGGCCGCGGGTGCGGGGTAGGGAATGGACAGGTATATCGTGTCGAGATTGTCGGGCTGGCGCCGCGCCGCAATCGTGGCCGCGGCGGCGCTCGCCTTGACGCTGGGCAGGGCGCCGGCGATGGCGGCGCCGGCCGCCGCTCCGGGCACAGCGCCGGCGGCGGTCGCCGCCGTGCCGCAGGCGCCGGTGGCCGACGCCAGCCAGCTTTATGGCGACTATCTCGCCGGCCGGCACGCGCAGGAGACGCGCGATTACATCGCCGCCGCGCAGTGGTTCCAGAAGGCGCTCGCGGCCGACCCCAAGTCGCCCGAGCTGGTCAGCCGCACCTTTCTGATGAATGTGTGCGCCGGCCAGTTCGATCGCGCCACCGTCCTGGCGCCCGAGGAATTGAAGCTCGACCCGAGCGACGCAATCGCCGAACTCGTGCTCGTGTTGCAGAAGCTCAAGGCCGGCGATGCGGCCGGCGCCGCGAAGGAGGCGGCAGCGCTGCCCTCGGACGGCCTGCATCGCTTTGTCGCGCCGTTTGCGATGGCGTGGACGCGGATGGCCGCAGGCGACCTCGCCGGCGCCGATACCGCGTTGCAGGGGCTCGACAAGTTCAACGGCTTTCAGCCGCTGAAGCTGTTCCAGCTCGGCATCCTTTACGATTATGCCGGCGACGCGGCCAAGGCGCAGCAGTACTTCGCACAGACGCTCGCCGCGACGCCGCAGCTGAATTGGCGCCTCGCCGACGTGATCGGCAATTTCGACGAGCGCCACGGCCGCGCGGCGCAGGCGAAAGCGCTTTACCGGCGCTTCGTCAAGGAGAGCGGCGGCAGCGACATGGGCCTGGCGCTCGCCGCGGGGCACGCCGCCTCGCCGCCGCAGCCGTTGGTTCGGTCGGCGGCCGACGGCTTTGCCGAGGCGATGTTCGATCTGGCCAGCGTTCTCGATCAGCCCGAGACGATCGATCTGTCGCTGGTCTACGACCGCTTTGCCCTCGCGCTGCGGCCCGATTTTCCGTTGGCGAGGCTCCTTCTCGCCGACATTCTCAGCGCCGAGGAGAAGCCGGCGGAAAGCCTCGCCCTGCTCAACGACATTCCGCCGACCTCGGCGTATTACGGCCCGGCGCAGCTGCGCCAAGCCATCAATCTTGCGACGCTCGGCCGCAGCGACGAAGCGATCGCGCTGCTGAAGCAGACCGCGGCGGCGCATCCGACCCTGATCGGCGCCGAACTCGAACTCGGCGACATCCTGCGCGACAAAAAGGACTATACCGAAGCGGTCGCGGCCTATGACGAGGCGATCCGCCGCACCGCCGCGGCCGGCCTGCCGGAGCGCTGGTCGATGTTTTACGATCGCGGCGTCGCGCTCGAACGCTCGGGCCAATGGCCGCGCGCCGAGGGCGACTTTCTGCATGCGCTCAAGCTCAAGCCAGACCAGCCGATGGTGCTGAACTATCTCGGCTATTCGTGGATCGACCGGGGCGAAAATCTGCAGCGCGGCCTGAAGATGATCGAGAAGGCGGTCGCGCTGCGGCCCGATGACGGCTACATCATCGACAGTCTCGGCTGGGCGTATTACCGGCTCGGTGATTACGCCCAAGCGGTCAAGTACCTCGAAAAGGCAATCGAGCTGGTGCCGGAAGACCCGACGATCAACGATCATCTGGGCGATGCCTATTGGCGCACCGGCCGGCTCGTCGAGGCGCGCTATCAATGGCGCTATGCCCTGCAATTCGGCCCGGAAAAGAACGACATCAAGCCGATCGAGGCAAAGCTCGAGCACGGGCTGGCCGCCGTCGCGCGGCGGCACGGCGGCTGAGCGCGGACGCGCATCCAAGGGGGCGCCGGGCGTGGCGAGGCGTGTTCTCGCCCCGGCGAAAATCAACCTCTACCTGCACGTCATCGGGCGGCGGCCGGATGGCTATCATCGGCTCGACAGCCTCGTCGTTTTCGCCGATATCGGCGACCGGCTGACAGCGGCGCCGGCCGGCGACCTGTCGCTGACCGTGGCGGGGCCGGAGGGCGCGGCGCTCGCCGCGCTCGGCGAGGACAATCTGGTGCTGCGCGCCGCCCGCAAGCTTGCCGACGCAACCGGAAATCCGGCGGCCGGCGCGGCGTTGGTTCTGGACAAGCATTTGCCGGCCGCCGCCGGCATCGGCGGCGGATCGAGCGATGCGGCGGCGGCGCTGCGGCTGTTGTCGCGGCTTTGGCGGCAGCCGGTCGGCGCGGCGCGGATGGCCGGGATTGCCGTACAACTCGGCGCCGACGTGCCGGCCTGCCTCCTGGCGCGGCCGGTGTGGGTCGCCGGCACGGGCGACGAACTCGAACCGGCCGAGGATCTGCCGCCCGCCGGCATCGTGCTGGCCAACCCGCGACGGAAGCTGCCGACGGCGGCGGTGTTTGCGGCGCGGCGCGGGGCCTTTTCGCTCCCCGGCCGGTTCGTCGCGATGCCGCCCGACGCCGCGGCGCTCGCGACCGAGCTGGCGGCGCGGCGCAACGACCTCACCGAAGCTGCGTTGACGCTCGTCCCGGAGGTTGGGCCGGTGCTGCAGCGTCTGGCCGAGCTGCCGAAGGCGCTTCTCGCACGCATGAGCGGCAGCGGTGCGACCTGCTTCGCGCTGTTCGCCGACCGCGCTGCGGCGCTGGCGGCGGCACGCGAGCTTGCCGCGGCCGAGCCCGGATGGTGGATCGCCGGCGGCGCGTTCCTCTCGAACCCGCCGCCGATCGAGCGGGTCGGCCGCGTCCGGGGTCTTGTCAGATCACCCAGCCGCCGTCCACGGCGATGTCCTGCCCGGTGATCTGGCGGGCGCGCTCGCTGACCAGGAACAGGACGGCATTGGCGACGTCTTCGCCGGTTGAGATGCGGCGCAGCGCATAGTCCTCCGCGTGCCGCCGCCGCGCCTCCGCCAGCGTGATGCCGAGGCGTGTTGCATGCTCGCGGCAGACCCGCTCGAAGCGCGGGCCGTCGACCATGCCGGGGCAGACGGTGTTGACGTTGATGTTGTAGGGGCCGGCCTCGAGCGCGACGCTCTTGGTGATGCCGCGCAGCCCCCATTTGCTGGCGCTGTAGGCCATGCGCAGCGCCCGGCCGCGCAAGCCGAACGTGCCCCCGATATTGACGATCTTGCCCGAGCGCTGGGCCATCATCGCCGGCAGGACGGCGCGCATCGTCAGAAAGCAGCCCTTCATGTTGAGTTCGACGATCTGGTCGAACGCCTCGGGCGTCGTGTCCCACGACGGCGTCTCAAGCGGGCCGCTGCCGCCGGCCACATTGACCAGGATGTCGATCTGACCGCCGCCGAATTCGCGCGCCTCCGCGGCCATGGCGGTCACCTCGGCCGGGCTGGTCACGTCGCAGCGCACGATCCGGGCGCGCCGCCCGAGCCCGGCCACCGCGCCGGCGACCGGCTCGATCGCCGCCAGATCGCGCCCGGCGAGGACGAGATCCGCGCCTTCCCTCGCCAACGCCAGCGTGATCGCGGCGCCCATGCCCTTGGCGGGACCGGTGACGATCGCGCTGCGGCCGGCAAGCTCCACGACGATTTCCTCCCGGTGACGGTTTGCGGTTCAGCCGCGGCAGAATTCGATCTCCTGCGCCCCCTGCCAGAGCACGATGCGACCGAGTTCGGCCAGCTTCTCGCGGCCGCCACGGATCGTCAGAAAATGGTTGCCGGCGAGCTGTCCGACCTTGCTCGCGAAACGCACCGCGCCATAAGGGAGCAGGATCTCGGTCTCGCTGACGCCGCCGGGGTGGAACAGCACTTCGCCCGGTTTCGGATAACTCGTCGCGTTCTCGTAGCCGACGCCGAGGTCGAGATCGCCGAGCGGGATCCAGCACGCTTCGCCGCTCCAGCGCGCCTGGATCAGGCGCGAACGGTAGGGCAGCAGCGCCTCGAACCGGTGCACCGTGTGCGGCGCCTCTTCCCGCTCGAAGTCTGCGGCGAAAACCAACGGGCCGGCGGTGATTCGGAGGTCGGTCATCGCGTAGCGCGGCCCTCGCCCCCCGGCTCGCCGCGGAGGATCGCCGTCATCGTCCGGTCGGTGTGGCGCGGATGGGCCGGCGGCATCGCCTGCCGCACCGGTTTGCCCGAACCGGCGGGCCCGACGAGTTCGCCGTCGCGCACGACGACGCTGCCGCGGACGAT
>DATJUL010000505.1:0-6611 GCA_035502295.1 Allostellaceae bacterium
GACCGCAACGAGCAGGCGCAGCGCCGCTCTCAGGCCGAGCAGGACGGCTCCGAGGTCAAGTCGGTCGAGCTCGAGCGCCTGATCGACGAAGGCAAGAGCCTGATCGAACGGCGCAACGCCTTCGAATTCTTTCGCGACCACACGGCCGAACTGTACGAGGCTGCGACCGGCTCAGCCTGGCGACCGCGCACCGGGTCGATGGTCAACCGCCGGGCTTTGACCGCGGCGATGATCGACAGCCGCGAATTTATCGCCGCCCGCCGCCGCGCCGATACCCAAGTGCTGGCCCCGTCCGGGCCGCGCATCGCCTTTACTGGCGGCACCGATTGCAACGATCACACTCGCATCTGGGACGTGCTCGACAAGGTGCACGCCAAGCATGCCGACATGGTTCTGCTGCACGGCGGATCGCCGAAGGGTGCCGAACGCATCGCCGCCTGCTGGGCCGACAATCGCAAAGTTCCACAGGTGGTCTTCAAGCCCGATTGGACCCGGCATCGCAACGCAGCACCGTTCAAGCGCAACGACCAGATGCTCGAAGCGCTGCCGATCGGCGTCATCGTCTTCCCCGGCTCCGGCATCGCCGCCAACCTCGCCGACAAGGCCAAGACACTCGGAATTCCGGTGTGGCGCTTCGACAAGCCGGCCGAACCCGGGAGCGGCGCCTGAACCGCCGTTTCCCCGTCTCGGGCCGCGCAGAAGCGGCCCTTTTTCTTCACCCGCGACCGACGACACGCCGGTCACCTCCACGCCGATACGAGAGATTAATATTCAGAGCCATCACCGCGGAGATAGAACGGGTGAAGCTTGTCGTGTGCGTGCTCCTTGCGATCGCACTGTCGGTTCCGACCGCACGCGGATCGGCCGCTGACAACGACCGGCAGCATTTTGCGCCGCAGGCCACCTATCAGACGTGCTTCACTCCGGGCGACGACTGCGAAGGACTGATCGAGCGGGCGATCAACGCTGCAATCCGGCGGATTCACGTGCAAGCCTATCTGTTCACCGACAGGGATATCGCCCGCGTCCTGGAAGATGCCCGCCGCCGCGGCCTCGAAGTCATCGTGCTGCTCGACAAAAGACAGCGCCGCGATCCCGAGTCGGTCGCCCCCGAGCTGGCGCAAGCGGGGGCGGAGGTCATGGTTCGATGACCAGCCCCGGATCGCCCACAACAAGACGTTCGTCATCGATCCGGATGGTCCGGACCCGGTCGTCGAGACCGGAAGCTACAATTTCACCTACAGCGCCGAACGCCGCAACGCCGAGAACGCCTTGCTCGTCAAGGACGACCCGGCTTTCGCGGCCGCCTATGAGCGATACTTTCAGGACCGGTTGGCGGCCGCCCACCCTTAGCACCAGCCTGTCCAAGCCGGGCCGGAGAACCGGCGGCGGCGCAATCTCTCGACAGCTCACACCCTTGCGGGCCGCGGCGCTCTCAAATTCTCGTCCCTCCGTGCCGCAGTCTCGGAAGCGTGAATGACGTCGCGAATTTGTGCGGTCCGGGCCGCCGGCGGGCAACCCCATCGTCGACAGGGAAGACACCTGAACCAAGGCCCTCCTTGACGGCTCGGGACCGTCGCTCCTTGCGGCCTGCTGCTGGCGGATCAAGCGCCACGATGCGCTCCCCGTGCCGGGTCGCCGGCCTCGATCCCGCAACGGCCGGGCTGCAACTTTCTTCCCCTGCCCGACCACCCCGCGCGCCAAGTCGCGCAGGGACGCCGGATCGCGCATTCCTCGCGGAGACAAGAAACTCTCGCCCGGCCATCCTCCGCTGCGCTGCGGGCCTGCGGCTGCGGGCGGCCGTCGTGGCGCTCCCGACCGCCATCAGGCCGCGATGGGCGCGGTCCTGAGAAAGCAGTCAAGGAGAGATCATCATGGCTCAGATCGGCACCTTCACCCGCGGCGACGACGGCACCCTCAGCGGCACCATCCGCACCCTCTCGCTCAACGTCAAAGCCCGCTTCATCCCCGCCGAGGCGTCGTCGAACGAGAAAGCCCCGGCCCTGCGCGTCTTCGCCGGACCGGTCGAGATCGGCGCCGCCTGGAAGCGGACCTCGAAAGACAACACCGTCTATCACTCGGTGAAGCTCGACGATCCGTCCTTCCCGACCCCGATCTTTGCCAATCTCGTCGAGGTCGAGGGCGGCTACGCGCTGGTCTGGTCGCGCTGATCCGCCGGCTGTGGCGCCGCGTTGAACGCGGCGCCGCAACTTCTCGGCTCCGGGAGCATACGGGGTATTCGTCAGCCGCACAAACCTCGGCTCTACGCGCTGCGCTCGCATAATGTGCAACTTCGCGGCGCTGCCGCCTCATCAAGCTCGAACAGCCGGCCGAGGACGTGCCACTCGCACACAGCGTGTCTGTCCTCGCGCGGATATGCGGCGATGTGGGCATAACCACATGCCCACGCTTCCTGCCCTCAGACTGCCTCAGTCTTTGCGGACTTCCTTGGTCGGCCACCTTTCCGGCCGTTGGCCTGCGCGCTGCTGCGCTTTGCCTCAGACGTCGCCCTGCCGCCGAGCCTTGCAAAGATGGCCGCTACAGCGCGCGGCGGCAGCATCGCAGGGAGCATCGCGGTTATCAAACCGTGAACGCTGATGTGGATGTCACGATCTTCGAGTTCGATGGCCGATCCGTCGGGCCAAACTTCCAACTTTGCCAAATCCTCTGCCGGTATGTCCTGCAGCGCGCCAATCCACTGCCGCGGGATCAGAAATCCGGCATTCCGCGTCGTGACGATCTCGACAGCGTCGCGGTCCGGCACGTAGCGGACCGCCTGTGCCCTGATCTCGCTCTCGGCCTCCATGCGGCCGACGGCGAGTGCTTCAGCGTATTCGGCGTCGGTGATCTGATGATGTTCGCTCATGGCCGCGTGCTCATTTCTAGTGTCGTGCCATTCTGAAAGGTTATGTGGAGCTGCTCCGCGTTAGGGTCGTAAGTGGTATCGGCGATCCGCTTCGCATCTGGGGTCCGCTCCGAGAGAAGCTCGATTGTCCCCCTCCCTTCCCTGACCCACTGATTTGCCAAGCAGGTCGTCTGCCTCGTGGTCCACCATGCTCGCCGGCAGTCCGCCAGCCGGCCTCGAATGTCGCCCAAGAGCAGGTTCAGCGCGCGCCGCTGCGGAGCATTCCTCCGCGGCGCGATACTGATCAGCGCCACGGTGCTGCTGAGGTATGAAAACTGCACTCGCGCAATCCAACCCTCGCCGCGGTGCCGGGCATGGACGTGGGGCGGGCAATGGTAGTCGGAAAAGACATAGATCGCCGCCCGCGTAGCATCGGACACGAACACCTGGCTCATACTCGGATATAACCCGTCAGCTTGGGTTATTCAATTGTAGTGAGCCCAGAAATTCGAGCGCGAAACCGGGTGTCGTCTTGCGTACATGTGGTCGCGGTGATATGCCTACATGCGGGTATATAGGCAGTTGGACATGCCACAATGAAGGCGTATGCCGATGGGGGCCGATGAAAACTCTAGCCATCATCAGTCAGAAGGGGGGTGCCGGGAAAACCACCCTTGCTATTCATCTTGCCACTGTGGCGGCCGAAGCGGGACACCTATCGGCGATCATTGATCTTGATCCACAGGCGACGGCCGCCAGTTGGGGTGATCGGCGACAGGCTGCGTCACCAGAGGTCATCAGCGGCCAAGCCGTAAGATTGCCGGCCTTGATGAAAACCGCCCAAGACAACGGTGCCGATTTTCTGGTGTTGGATACCGCGCCTAACGCGGACCAAACGGCTTCGTTAGCTGCGCGGAGCGCGGATCTCGTGCTGGTTCCTTGCCGGGCTTCAACTTTCGATCTCGAAGCAATCGAAACCACCTTGCTGCTCGCCAAGGCGGCCAGCAAGCCTGCCTATATCGTGTTGAACGCAGTCCCGCCGCGCGGCGGGATCGGCAAGGAAGCAGCCGAGGGGCTGGCAAGCCGGGGAGCGAAGGTCGCCCCATACCAAATCACCCAGCGAGCTGCTTTTACTCACAGTGTAATTGACGGTCGGACGGCCCAGGAATTCGAGCCAGAGGGCAAGGCCGCGGCCGAAATCCGACAGCTGTATGAGTGGATATGTAGTGTTATAGACATGCCTACACGCGGGCATGCCCGAAAGGCAGCATGACCACAATGCCCAAGCGTCCTAGCCTCTTTGCCACCAGACCAGCGGCCGAATCTGTCGCTCAGGACACAGCAACCGAGTCACTCGCGGTGAAGGCCGCCCCGGCAAGTACGCGATCACCGAGTCGCGTTGGTAAGCGCGTCCTGTCGATCTATCTCGACCCGATCGCGTGGCGCCAATTGCGTGAACTCGCCCTTGACCTTGAGACGAGCACTCAGGTTCTCGGTGAGGAAGCCATCAATCTTCTCTTCGAGAAGCATCGGCGCAACCGGAGCGCGTGAGGGCAGGGGAGGGGGCTAACCGATGCCCGATAAATCCTCGCGAGCGGCCGCTCTGGACACGGAAGAGATGCACGGCCGCGCCAGCGAAATCGAGGCCTCGATCCTGTCTGTCGACGCGCTCGACGACCGGATCGCGATCGTCGGCACTGCGGGATCGGGCAAGACGTACGCGGCCAAGGGCTTCGTCGAGCGCCTGTTGGACTCGCGTGCGCGGGTCGCGGTCGTGGATCCGCTTGGCGTATGGTGGGGATTGCGCGCGAGTGCCGATGGCACCGCTCCGGGCTATCCGGTCGTCGTGTTTAGCGGCCGCCATGCCGATGTGGCGATCACCGCCGAGATGGGTGCGGCCCTCGGCCGGCTGATTGCCGGCCAGGCTCTTGCCTGCGTCATCGATCTCTCCGGGCTCGGGAGCAGCGTCGCGCGCCGGCGCTTCATGGCAGCGTTCGCCGAAGCCCTCTACGAGGCGAACGAGGAGCCGCTGCACCTCGTCCTCGACGAGGCCGATCTCTGGGCGCCGCAGCGGCCGATCAAGGGCTGGGAGAGCCTTCTGGGCCATATCGAGGAGATCGTACGGCGCGGCCGGGTGCGCGGCTTTATCCCGTGGCTGATCACACAGCGCCCGGCGGTCGTGCACAAAGACGTGCTGTCGCAGGCCGATATCCTGATCGCGATGAAACTGACGGCGAGCCAGGACCGCGATGCGATCGGGGCGTGGATCGAAGGCCAAGCGGATCGGCAGGAAGGCAAGCGCATTCTCGGCGAATTGCCGCGGCTGCAGCAGGGGGACGGGTATCTGTGGGCGCCGGGACGCGGCATCCTGCAGCAGGTGCGGTTTCCGGCGATCCGGACCTTCGACAGCTCGCGCACACCGCGACGCGGTGAGCGGCTAACGGTGCCTCATACCCTAGTCGGAGTGGATCTGACGGCAATCGTCGCAGCACTCTCTGCCGAAACGCAGGATGCCGGCGAACCGGAGAAGGGTCACCGGAAACATGGTCAGCTCGAGCGCGAGCTCGCAGCGGCGAGAACGCGCATCAACACCCTCGAACAGGAGAACCGCGAGCTCGCCGCACGCCTCGAGCGGATCGCGGTGTTGGCAGCGGGCCCGTGGCAGTCTCCGATCCAAGACGTGAAGGCCGCCGATAAGCAGCCAGAGCCGCAAATCCTGCCCCGCACTCCGATACGGGGTCGGCACCAGCCCGCCTCGCCCGCGCGGCCTGTCGCACCATCCCCTGTTTCCCTTCCGGATGGCGGAATGCATCCCGCGGCGCGGAAGCTGCTCGCCGCGGCGGCACAGCACGCGCCCGGCCGCTTCACCTGGGGCCAGCTCGCCACGCTGGCCGGCTTGAAGCCGAGCGGCGGACATTTCAATTCCGGGCGCAAGGCCCTGCGCGAGGCCGGCCACATCGCTGAGACGAGCGATCCCGGATCGGGGTCGGGGACAAGTCTGGTCGAGGTGACGCCGGCCGGGCTCGCCGCGGCCGGCGAGGTGCCGCCCTCGCCGTCAACGCCGGCCGAGCGGCTCGATTTGTGGTGCTCACGACTGCCAGCGCCGGCGCCCGAGATGCTGCGCCCGCTCGTGGCGCAGGGCGGGCACTCCATGGATGCCGGCGAACTCGCCGCCGCCCTCGGCAAAAAGCCGACCGGCGGGCACTGGAATTCGGGGATCGCGGTGTTGCGCAACAACGGATTGATCGAAGTCGACGCAGCAACGGGCGGGCGCTGCTATCGCGCGGCGGCACTTCTCCGTGAGTGACGAGACGTGGTTGAGACAGAACCAGCCGCGCAGCCGATCGTGTTCGGCGCGATCGGCGGGATCAGCGCCGGCAAGGCCGGCGGCGTGGACAAGGGCCGCCAAACATCAATCGATGCCGGTCCGCCAGCGATCGCATGGCGGCTCGGCAAGCACGAGCCGGCCGCCGTGGTGACGGGGGAGGGGGATGCCGATCAGACCTGAGCTGCGCGAGCTCTATCCGCGCGACTGGCCGCAGATCAGCCGGAGGGTTCGTTTCGAGCGCGCCGGCGGTGTCTGTCAGGGTTGCGGCCGGCCGCACGGGCTGAGGGTGCGCTGTCTGCCCGACGGCCGCTGGTTCGACGCCAGCTGCCATACCTGGCGCAACGGCCGCGGCCGGCCGACGCGCTGGCCCGACCTGGTCGAGACCGCGCTGATCCGCCACACCCGCGTCGTGCTGGCCGCAGCGCATCTCGATCACGA
>DATJUL010000506.1:0-3189 GCA_035502295.1 Allostellaceae bacterium
GGTGGTGAAATCAGAGAGCCGGGTGCCGACGGCGAGCACGAGATCGGCGCGCTCTGCCATCCGGTTGGCTGCCGCGGTACCGGTGACGCCGATGGCGCCGAGGTTCAGCCGGTGATCATCGGGCAGCGCGCTCTTGCCGGCCTGCGTCTCGGCGACGGGGATGCCGTGCCGCTCGGCAAAGGCGGCGAGCGCATCGGTGGCCTCGGCGTAGTGCACACCGCCACCGGCAATGATCAGGGGCGCGGCGGCGGTCCTGACGGCGTCGGCGGCTGCAGCCAATTCCTTCGGGTCGGGCGGCGGGCGACGGATCCGCCACAATCGCGGTGTGAAGAATGCGTCTGGATAGTCGAATGCCTCGGCTTGCACGTCCTGGCAGAGCGCCAGGGTCACCGGCCCGCAAACGGCGGGATCGGTGAGCACCGCGAGTGCCCGCGGCAGCGCGGCCATGATCTGCTCGGGCCGGGTGATGCGGTCGAAGTAGCGGCTGACCGGGCGGAAGCAGTCGTTGGCGGTGACGGTGCCGTCGGCGAAATCCTCGACCTGCTGCAGCACCGGGTCGGGGCGGCGGGTGGCGAACACGTCGCCGGGCAGGAACAGCACGGGCAGGCGGTTGACGTGTGCGACCGCGGCGGCGGTCACCATGTTGGTGGCGCCCGGCCCGATGGAGGTCGTGCAGGCCATCATCCGGCGCCGGCGGCTGGCCTTGGCGAAGGCAATCGCGGCATGCGCCATCGCCTGCTCGTTGTGTGCGCGATAGGTGGGCAGTGCATCCTGGGCGCCGGCGAGGGCCTCGCCGATGCCGGCGACGTTGCCGTGGCCGAAGATCGCCCAAACGCCGGCGAACAGCGGCACGCGGCGGCCCTGATATTCGGTCTGTTGCGCGGCGAGCCAGCGCACCAGCGCCTGCGCCATCGTCAGCCTGATCATCGCTTGGACGCTCCGAGTTTCCTCCGGTGACATTGGACTGCGATCTGGCGCTGAGCGCCAGGGCCGATCCTTACTCTCGGCCCAGTCGCGCGGCGACCTATGGGTGGGCTGCGCTCGCAATTATCACGAATTTCGGCGTATTGTGTCCTGACGGTCGTCGGAATCTGGACCATGCCTGACCCACGCGCTACCGAAGCACTCGTAGCCTACGCGGCGGCGGTACGCCGCGACCGCTCTGCCAACCGTGGCGGGACTGGTGACGGCTCAGGGCCAGAACGGTTGCTGGCGCCGCGTATGCAGGCGCTGATCGAACGAATACTTCGGCAGCGGATGCCTGCCGCGCCACCAGTGTTGCCAGAGTACGAAAAGGGCGGGATCGGCCGACCCGATCTTGCATTCAAACGTCCAGAGCAACCCGCCCGTGCGTTCATTGAACTGAAGCCGCCGGAAGCGTCACTCGATCCTCGCAGGCTGCGTGGGCACGATAAGGATCAGTTCAATCGCTTCAGCGAATTACCCCTTTGGGGCTTTTGCAACTTCCACTCCATCCGACTTTATCGCCGCGACCAGTTGCAGAGCCAGGCCGTGCTGCTGCCACTGGCGGGTCTCGATCCGACAACAACTGATCCGGTTGCCGAGAGGTTGATCCGCCGACATGAGCCGGGCCCCTTCCTTGAGATTCTGGAGACGCTGGCATTCGCCATGCCGACGCCGCCGAAGGATGCTCGCGAGATAGCGGAATCGCTGGCGCGCGCGGCCCGGCTGGTGCGGCAGGTGGTCCTGGACCAATGCCGAGCCGGCGCACCTCCGGCCCTGCTGGACGTGCGATCTGATTTTCGCGAAACACTGTTCGCCCATGCGGCCGCCGGCGGCTACGACGTTGCCGACGAGGACGCACTGTTCGCGAATGCTTTCGCGCAAACGTTGGCTTTCGGCCTGCTGCTCGCCCGAGAAGCGGGAACCATATCAGTCAATCGCGATGCTTACCGCGCATTACCGCAAGGGGCCTACCCGCTGCTCCGTGCGACCTTGCGAGCGTTGACGCAGGACGAGATTCTCGACCTCCTTGCCGCCGCGTTCGACGTGCTGCAAGACGCGGTGAACGCGATAGATCCGGTCTTGCTGAAGCCTCGCGGCGAGCGTGACCCGATCCTCTATTTCTATGAGGATTTCCTCGGCGTGTTCGATCCCGAGGCGAAGAAGAGACTTGGCGTGTTCTTCACACCGGTGCCGGTCGTCCGATTCATGGTCGCAGCGACCGAGAGCGCCCTGCGTAGACCACTGGTGACCCAGGGTTTGCTCGATCCCAATGTGCTCCTACTCGATCCGGCCTGCGGCAGCGGAACCTTCCTGATCGCCGCGATGGCCGCCGGCAAGCAGGCCGCGCACGCGCAATACGGCGAGGGCGCCGTGCCGCAGGAGGCGGCGTCACTCGCGCAACGGCTGCACGGGTTCGAATTGCTGGTCGGCCCATATACCGTCGCGCACTACCGCATGCTGCGCGAGGTGACCACGACCGATGCGCGCCTATCGCAACGGCTGCCGATCTTTCTCGCCGATACGCTCGCGGCACCGGCAGGAGCTGCGGGTGTCACGGCGCATCTGGGATTTCTGACGGGGCCGATAGTGGACGAACGCCAGAAGGCTGACACGCTGAAGCGGCAGACGCGGATTCTCGCACTCCTTGGCAACCCTCCGTATAGGAGACTGTCCGAGGGCGAAGATCGCACAGTTTTTGCTGGGTGGGACCGTGCGCTGTGGGACGACCTGAAACAGGCGGTGCAGGACGCCGGCTGGGGCGGCGAACTGAACACGTTTCCTGAACTTTCGGTTGCATTCTGGAGATGGTGCGCGTGGAAGCTGTTCGAAAGTGAAGGCGCGCCCGGATGCGGAGTAATCTGCCTAATCACCAATCGGACATTCCTAGCCGGACACCCTTATGCGGGGCTGCGCCAATTGCTGCGGCGCCGGTTCGACACGATAGATATTATCGACCTACGCGGCGATTCACGCGGCGCACGACCCGCTGGCGTTGTCGACGACGAGAACGTTTTCGATGTGCAGGTTGGTGTGTGCATCACGATCGCAGTGGCAACCGGCGCCGCGCGGAATGCGCATGCGGAGGCAAGAGTCCGATATTCAGATATGTGGAAACATGGCGCGTTCGCTCGGCGCGACAAATTTGTGCTGCTCGACGAAGCGCGTGCGGATCCGGCCCGGCTGACATGGCTCGATGTTGCTGGTCGTGATCTGGATGATTTT
>DATJUL010000507.1:0-5392 GCA_035502295.1 Allostellaceae bacterium
AGGCGGAAGATATGCACCGGCACGCCGCGCCGCCGCCACAGAGCGAGCCAGCCCGCTTCGGCCGCGACGCGGCGCCGGCCGCGCGCGCCGCTCGGCCGCAACTCGGCGCCCTCATCGACCGAGGCGCCGCCGCGGTCGCCGTAAACCCCGGTCGTCGACAGATAGCCGAGCCAATCGAGCCGCGGCAGCGCCGCGATATCGCCGCCGTGCGAATCCAGCACCGGGTCGCCTGCATCGTCCGGCGGCACCGAAACGAGGATATGCGTGGCATCGGCGAAGACGCCAGGCGCCAGCTTGTGGGCGCGATCGAAGCGATGCATCGGGTATGCCGCCGCGGCCGGCTCGCTGTCGCGCGTCGTGCCGGAAATCGTCCAGCCGTCGATCGCCGGCGCCGAGGCCAGCGCGCGCGCCACATAGCCGAACCCGAAGCAGAACAGGTGGGGCGCCGTCATGCGCCGCGCGGACGGGATCGGAGGCTCACCCCTCCATCCGCGCCAGGCGGCGTTCGACGAGGCGGACAAACAGCGCCGCGCCATAGGGCAGCGCGCCGTCGTTGAAATCGTAACCCGGGTTGTGCACCTCGCAGGCGCCCTCGCCGTCGCCATTGCCGATCTGGATATAGGCGCCTGGCACCCGCTCCAGCATGTACGAGAAATCTTCCGACGCCATCGTCAGCGGCCCCTGCCGACTGATGTTGCCGGCACCGACCACATCGGCGGCGCAATCGGCGATGAACTCGGTTTCGTCGGCATGGTTGACGAGCGGCGGGAAGAGATAGCGGAAATCGAGTTCGGCCGTCGCGCCGAACCCGGCGGCGACGCCCTCGGCGAGGCGCCGCAGGCGATCCTCGACCAGCGCCATCACGTCCCGGCTGAAGCAGCGCACCGTGCCACCGAGCGAGGCGCGCTCGGGGATCACATTATAGGCGTCGCCGCCGGCGATGCGCGTGACGCTGACGACGACGGTATCGACCGGCCGCACATTGCGCGCGACAATCGATTGCAGCGCCGCCGTGACGTGGCTCGCAACGAGCACCGGATCGATCCCCGCCTCCGGCCGCGCGCCGTGGGCGCCACGGCCCCGGATCGCGATGTCGAAGAAGGCGCCGCCCGCCATCATCGCGCCGGGGCGGATCTGAAATTTGCCGACCGCGAGCCCCGGTCGGTTGTGCATGCCGAAGAGAGCCTCGCAGGGGAATTCGTCGAACAGCCCATCCGCAATCATCGCTGCGGCGCCGCCGCGGCCCTCTTCGGCCGGCTGGAAGATGAAGTTGACGGTACCGTCGAAATTGCGCGTCTCTGCGAGATAACGCGCCGCGCCCAACAGCATCGTCGTGTGGCCGTCGTGGCCGCAGGCGTGCATGCGCCCGTCGTGCTGCGAGCGGTGGGCGAAATTGTTCGCCTCGTGCATCGGCAGGCAGTCCATGTCGGCGCGCAGGCCGATCGTGCGCGGCGAGTTGCCGATCCTGAGCCGGCCGACGAGGCCGGTCTTGCCGATGCCGCGATGCACCTCGATGCCGAATTCGGCGAGTTTGCCGGCCACCAGATCGGACGTGCGGCGTTCCTCGAAGCCGAGTTCGGGGTGGGCGTGAATATCGCGCCGCCACCGGGTCAGATCGTCGTGGAAGCCGCGAACCGCATCGAGAAGGTCCATCGCGATGATCTCCGTCACACCAGGCGCGGGGCTTATAGCGCGGGTTACGGCATGCCGTCGCGGTGCATCGCCTCCAGCACCGCGACCGCGCCGCGCGTCGCCGGGTCGTCGTCGCCGTACGCCCGGCGCCTTGTATCGACAAGTTGGCGTTGCAGCCAATAGGCCTCGCCGCGCTCGCCCCATTGCCACAGCATCGCCGCGAGATTGCCGAGCGCGGTCAGCGTATCGGGGTCGCTGTCGCCGAATTCGCGGTGCAGCGCCTCGATCGCCTGTTCGAGCAGCGCGCGGGCGGCGGCGAGGTCGCCCTCGGCCGACAGCGTGCCGGCGAGGTTGTTCATCGCACGCAACGTATCGCGGGCGTTGTCGCCCCACGCCGCCGGCGCCCGCGCGACGATCTCTTCCTGCAGCCGCCGCGCTTCCTTGAGGTCGCCCTGGGCGCCGAGCGTCGCCGCCAGCTTGCCTTGCGCATTCAGTGTGTCGCCATGCGCAT
Organism: Allostellaceae bacterium; assembly: GCA_035502295.1. Classification (GTDB taxonomy): domain Bacteria; phylum Pseudomonadota; class Alphaproteobacteria; order ATCC43930; family CGMCC-115725; genus DATARH01. The sequence goes on from DATJUL010000507.1 coordinate 2,144, forward strand.
CCCCAAGCGCCGCGCGGCGCGCCGCGACGACATGCTGTTCGAGCGCCCGTCCCTCATCGAGCCGGCCGCGCGCCCACAGCATCTCGGCCAGATCGAGCATCGCCGCCAAGGTCTCGGGGTGCTCGCCGCCCAGCCGCCCGCGCAGCTCGGCGACGATCCGCTCCTGCTCGGCCAGGGTGGGCGGTATGCTCATCCGATAATCGTCGTGCCAGGCTGGCCAACTCTCTCGCATCGCGTATATAAGCATCAGCACACGTGCCTATCGCAATGGAGCAATGCGGATATGCCGCCCGCTGCCGCCCATCTGGCCGACAGGGCTCTCGTTATCAGCGACATCAACGGCTCAACTCGAATGTCGGCGAGGCGTGGAGACTTGGCTGTACACAATCTGGTCAGGTCGTTTCACGGCCGCGCTGCCGCACTGGCATTGCAACATAACGGACGGTTGCTAAAAGAAATCGGCGACAGCTTCCTCGCGGTCTTCAACGAGGCGGCCGACGCCTTACGCTTTGCGCGTGCATTGCCGTCGGTCTTTTACCCGGACGACGCCGTCAGCAACGAGGAGCTGTCCCTGAAGGCGGCAATACATTTTGGTGAGGTATCGGTTGGCGAGACGCCGTACGGCGAGGACGTCTTCGGGCAGAACGTCAATCTGGTCGCACGCTTAGAGGGCGTGGCGGGTCCAAAGGAAATTGTTATCTCCGAGGCTGCGATGCAGCGGTTGTCCGCCGAGGAGCTTGGTCTGGTCAATCGGCTGGAAACGAGCGAACTGAAGGGCATCGGTAAAGTCGGCTTTGGCCGGCTCGGCTTCGGCCGGATGCAATTGGCCGGCGCATAAAGCATCGCAATGCCGGCGAGCGAGGGGTTTCCTCCGGCCATCGAAGTCGCGACCGAAGCCATTGCTATCGTTGACATCGTTGACGCGACAAAGATGAGCAACCGGTTCGGTTGGTACGCCGTCGGTCGCGGCGTCCTCCGCGATTTGCGCTCATTGATCGCTCAGGTGGGTCCGAAGCGTGGGCTTTCTTGCCAGAAAAGTACCGGAGACGGGTATTTGTTAACTTTCCGCAACCAGCAATCTGCCGAGCTGGCTGCGATACTCGCGGTGGAGAGCATTTTTGAATTGTTCGATTTGGCAGTTCGCCGAAATACCGGTGTTCCGGAAGAACAGGCGCTGGTTTTGCGGTCTGCCGTGCATATCGGCGAAGTTGATGTGCTCCCCAACGACCGCGAGGGACCCCACGTGTCGTTCGCATTCCGCCACGAGGCGATCTCCCGCGCCGCGTTGGCAGAAGCGATCAATCCGATCGCTCCCGAGGACCTTCCCCTCCAGAACTATGTGCTCTGCAGCGAGCCGGTTGCTGACATTCTGCGCCAGCGGGCGACGCGGTGGACGCCGGTCTCGATCGGCCTTTTCAGGTTCAAGGGATTTACCGGCTTCCATGAGGTCTTCCGGGTAAACCCTACCCCAGCACCTCCTTGTTGACGACGTTTTCGCGGTTGGGCTTGCCGTCGATGACGCTGAGGATGTTCTCGACCGCGACGACGGCCATGCGCTCGACCGCCTCGCGCGTGACCCCGGCGACATGCGGCGCCGCGATGAAATTTTGCAGCGTCAACAGCGGGTTGTCCGGCGGCGTCGGCTCCTGCTCGAAGACGTCGAGCGCCGCGCCGGCGATGCGGTTGCCGGCCAGCGCGTCATACAGCGCCTTCTCGTCGACGATGCCGCCGCGCGCGGTATTAACCAGAAACGCGGTCCGCTTCATCTTCGCGAGGCGGGCGGCGTTGAACAGGCCGGTCGTCTCCGGCGTCTTCGGACAATGGATCGTGATGAAATCGGCGCGCGCGACACCCTCGTCCAAATCCTGCACCGGCTCGTAGCCGGAGCCGCGGATCGTCTCGGAATACATGTAGGGGTCGTAGACCAGCACGTTGGTCTCCATCGCAGCGAACCGGCGGGCCGAGCGGGTGCCGATCTTGCCGAAGCCGACGATCAGCACGGTCTTGCCGGCGAGGTCGATCGGCATTTCCTTGTAGCGGTCGGCCCAGCGGCCCTCCTTGACCATCGTGTCCATCGCCGCGCCGCGCCGCGCGAGGCTCATCGACAGGAACACGCCGGCCTCGGCGACGCTGACCGAATTGGCGGTGCCGCCGATCATCAACGGGATATGGCGGCGGGTCAGCGCCGGCACGTCGACCGCATCGTAGCCGACGCCGATGCGCGAGACGACTTCGAGATGGGGCGCGGCGTCGAGCTCGGGGTCGCTGAACGGCTGCACGCCGAGCGCGATGCCGGCGATGTCTTCGAGGAGCCGGTGGAAGTCGCCGCGCGGCAGGCCGGGCTGGAACGGCACGCCCTCGACATCCTCGCGCGCCTCGACGATCGCCCAGCCGGCCTTCGCCATTGTCGTCGGCAAGAGCAGCTTCTTGATGTTGGTCTGTGCGGAAGCGGTCATTCTCGTGCTCCTCAAAGCCTTTCGAGCGTGCGTTCAGTCTCACCAGCGCTGCATCGATATGCCGCGCCTGCCTGCGGGCGAGCTCATAGAGGCTTGTCTTCGATGACATGACAAGCTTCCGTCATCCTGAGCGCCGGCGCAGCGCGCGCAGTCGAGGGACGCACCGCGTTTATCCAGGTCGGGAAGTGGCGCCGATCGCGTCGAGGCAGCCCTGCAGGATGTAGGCGGCGGCGACCCGATCGACGATCTCGGCGCGGCGTTTGCGGCTCATGTCGGCGGCGATCATCGCGCGCGTCACCGCGGCGGTCGACAGCCGCTCGTCCCACAACGCCGCCGGCAGGTCGCGCAGGGCCAAGAGGTTGCGGGCGAATTGCCGCACCGATTGGGTGCGCGGGCCGTCGCCGCCGGCCAAGGTCAGCGGCAGGCCGATCACCAGACCGCCGACGCCGTGCCGGTCGACCAATGCGAAGAGCGCGGCCGCGTCGTCGCGCCAGCGTCCGCGCCGGCGGATCGTTTCGAGCGGGCTGGCGATGACGAGACGCGTGTCGCTGAGCGCGGCGCCGATCGTCTTCGTGCCGACATCGAGACCCAAGAGCCGGAGGCCGGCCGGAACGCGCGCGCGCAATTCCGTCGGATCATCGAGAAGCATCGGCGATCATAGCCGGCTTCCCGTCATTTCTGCATATCAGACGGCCGCGCCATGTCACGAAAGCGCGCCCCGCCGCAAGAATCGCGTGTTACACTGGCTCAACGCGATCGCCGGCCGCGCGATGCGACGCAGGAGGGCGCCGAT
>DATJUL010000508.1:0-3295 GCA_035502295.1 Allostellaceae bacterium
CGAAGCGCGCGCCCAGATGGAGGCGACGGCGCAGAGCCGCAAGGCGGAGGCGCTGCCGGTGGCGCGCGTCGAAGACCGCACGATGCCTGGCCCCGCCGGGCCGATCCGCCTCCGCCTCTATTGGCCTGAGGCAGCGGGAACGGTCGGCGCGATCGCCTATTACCACGGCGGCGGGCACGTGATCGGCAGCCTCGACACGCACGACCTGATCGCGCGCAATTTGTGCAACCTCGCCGGCGCGCTGATCTGCTCGGTCGATTACCGCATGGGGCCGGAGCACCGCTTTCCCGCCGCGGTCGAGGATTCGTTCGCCGCGCTCGCATGGCTGCACGCCAATGCGCCGAGCCTCGGCGCCGATCCCATGCGGCTCGGCGTGCATGGCGACAGCGCCGGCGCCAACCTCGCCGCGGTCGTCGCGCTGATCGCGCGCGACAAGGGCGGGCCGCAGCTGCGCCTGCAATCCCTGGTCTACCCGGTCGCCGACTACCGGCAGAACACCAGGAGCTACGAAACCTTCGCGTCGGGTTACGGCCTGTTGACCCGCGCCGCGATGGAATGGTTCCGCAAGCATTACCTGCGCGGTCCGGAAGACGCCGACGATTGGCGCGCCTCGCCGCTCTTGGCGCCGAACCATGCCGGCGTTGCCCCGGCGATCGTCGTCGCCGCCGAATGCGACGTGCTGCATGACGAAAGCCAGGCCTATGCCGAGGCGTTGCGCGGCGCCGGCGTCGCGGTCGACTACCGCGAATATCCCGGCATGATCCACGCCTTTTTCGGCATGGTGCCGGCGGTTGACGATGCGATGGCCGCGCAGCGCGCCGTCGCCGCCGCTTTTCGCCGCGCCTTCGCCTGAGGCCGGCTACAGCCAGTCGGCGGGGAAATCGACGACCGTCGCGCCGCTCGTGATCGCCGGCAGGTACGCGGGCGCGCGGGCGAGGAAATGCTCGGCATAGAATTGCGCCGTCGCCCGCTTGGCGGCGGCGCGCGGATCGCCGCGCCGCGCGGCCGCCAGCGCCGTGCGCGCCAGGAGCCAGCCGCCGGCGACGGTGCCGAACAGCGCGAGATACGGCGCCGAGCCGGCCGCCGCCGGCGCCGGGTCGGCGGCGACGAGATATGCCGTCGCCCCTTCCAGCGCGTCGAGACCGGCAGCAAGCGGACGATGCACACCCGCCCATTCCGCCCTGCCGGCGAACTCGGCGATACTCGCGCGCATCTCGGCGAACAACTCGCGCGCCGCTTCGCCCTCGTCGCGGCCGAGCTTGCGGCCGACCAGATCACCCGCCTGGATGCCGTTGGTGCCCTCGTAGATCGGCGCGATGCGCGCGTCGCGATAATATTGCGCGGCGCCGGTCTCTTCGGTGTAGCCCATGCCGCCATGCACCTGCACGCCCAATGAGGCAATCTCGACGCCGAGATCGGTGCACCACGCCTTGACCACCGGGATCAGCAAATCGGCGCGGCGCTGGGCGCGGACTTGCGCTTCGCCCGTCTCGCGCCGGCTCTTATCGACCGAAGCGGCAGCGAAATAGGTCAGCGCGCGCATCGCCTCGGTCGCCGCGCGCATGTGCAACAGCATGCGGCGCACATCGGGGTGATGGGCGATCGGCATGGCGCCCGCATCTCGCGCGAGCCCTACGGGATGGCCCTGCACGCGGGTCAGCGCATACTCGCGCGCCTGCTGACAGGCGCGCTCGGCGATCGCGACGCCCTGCACGCCGACCAGGAGGCGCTCGCTGTTCATCATCGTAAACATCGCTTCGAGGCCGCGGTTTTCTTCGCCGATCCGCCAGCCGACCGCGCCCGCGCCGTCGCCGTATGACATGACGCAGGTGGGCGAGGCGTGAATGCCGAGCTTTTCTTCGAGCCGGAGCGCCCGCAGGTCGTTGCGCTCGCCCGGCCTTCCGTCGCCGTCGGGGAGGAATTTCGGCACGACAAAGAGGGAAATTCCGCGGCTGCCGGGCGGCGCGTCGGGCGTGCGCGCCAGTACCATGTGCACGATGTTGTCGGCCAGATCGTGATCGCCGTAGGTGATGAAAATCTTCTGGCCGCTGATCCGGTAATGCCGGCCCCAGCGCATATCCTCGGCCGGCACGGCGCGGGTGCGCAAGGCGCCGAGATCGGAGCCGGCCTGCGGCTCGGTCAGGTTCATCGTGCCGGTCCACTCGCCCGACACCATTTTCTTGAGATAAAGCGCCTGCTGCTCCGGCGAGCCGTGCGCTTGAAGCAATTCGATCGCGCCGAACGTCAACAGCGGACAGAGCGCCCAGCTCATGCACGCCGAGTTCCACATCTCGACGACCGCCGCGGCGAGCGACAGCGGCAGGCCCTGGCCGCCGTGTGCGGGGTCGCTGTGGAGGCCCATCCAGCCGGCGTCGGCATAGGCGCGGTAGGCCGCGCGAAAGCCCGGCGGCGTGCGCACGATGCCGTTTTCGAGGACACTGCCGATGCGGTCGGCCGGCCGGTTCAGCGGGTCGAGCTCGCCCTCGGCAAACTTCGCCGCCTCGCCGAGGATCGCATCGGCGAGGTCGGTTTCGACCAGGCCGTCGAGCGGCGCCACCGCATCGATCGCGAGGCGCATGTCGTCAAGCGGCGCGGCGTAGGGCATGTGTGCCTCTCTGAAGCAACATCGTCATTGCGAGCGAAGCGAAGCAATCCCGGCAAGCCGCACTCGCGTGCATCCGGATTGCTTCGTCGCTGCGCTCCTCGCAATGACACCCAGTTTTAAGCGATGCAAGCGCCGGCGGAGGAGGCGTGTCAACAGCGGCGGCAGCGGTTATAATCGTCGCATCATCCCGCATGGAGGAACCCCATGTCAGCCAATGGCCAGCGCTACAATGTCGGCGGCATTCTCTTGGATCGCCCGTTCCAGATCCGCCGCCTCGGGCATTTCGGCTTCAATGTCGAGCGGATCGAGGAGGCGCGGCATTTCTACGGCGACCTCTTGGGCTTCATGGTGTCCGACAAGGCCGATTTCTCGCGTGCCCCGTGGTTCCCGAAAGACCTCGCCGGCGAGGCGCAGGGTTATTTCATGCGCTACGGCACCGACCACCACGCGATGGTGCTGTTCTCGAAAAAGATCATGGACCGGCGCGCCGACCGCAAATTCAGCCCCGGCATCACGATCAACCAGATCACCTGGCAATGCGGCTCGCTGAAGGAAATCGGCGACGCCCACACCTATTTCCAGGAAAACCAGGTGCGGCTGCAGCGCGTCGGCCGCGACATGCCGGGCAGCAACTGGCACGTCTATGTCTACGACCCGGACGGCCACACCAACGAACTCTATTACGGCATC
>DATJUL010000509.1:0-5553 GCA_035502295.1 Allostellaceae bacterium
TCTCTGGGCGATGGGTACCGCATCGCGGCGCATTCGCACGTTGATGACGCATGTCATGGCCAACCCGCGCTTCCATCCTGATGGACATGTGACGGGCCGAGCGCAAATGATTCTGGGTCTGCTTTACAAGGCCAAGAACAAGCCCGCACCTGCCACGCAGCATCTCACCAAAGCAAGGCGAATTCTCTCGCAATTCGAACAGACCCCGATGCTCGCGCGGGTCGACGCGGCTCTCGCAGAACTAGAATAGCATCGTTGCTCGATCACATCGACACTCCGCCGGCGACTTCCGAATTGGGTCATCAGGGGCGGTCGCCGCTCGTTCCGATCTGGTCCGCTTAAGCCACGGCTTCGGACGCACTGCATCGAATCAACGAAGGCTGCCTTTGACCCGAAGCCGCCCTTCGATCGTGACGCCGCGACTGGCCGCCACGGGTGGAATCCGGCCCTTCGCCGATACGGCCGCCAACGGCGAAGTCGCGCCGCAAGCGGTCGTTCGGGGCAACGGTGGAGGAAAGGCCTCTTGGTCGCGGCGATTACGACAAGGTGGCTCGGTCGATGCGAGGTGCGATAGACTGCGCAAAACTCACAGGGAGAGGCGGCCCGAAATGGACGCGCGGTTCTGGCTGTTGCAGCTGTTTAACGGCGTTTCCTACGGTGCGTTGCTGTTCCTGCTCGGCAGCGGACTGTCGCTGATCTTCGGGGTCATGCGCATCGTCAATTTGGCGCATGGCACGTTTTTTCTGCTGGCCGGCTATGTCGGACTGGCGGTGATCTCGGGCACCGGCTCCTGGTGGCTGGCGATCCCGGCCGCGGCCCTGGCGATCGCGCTCCTTGGAGTGGCGATGGAGCGCCTTTTTCTGCGCCCGCTCGGGTCCGAGCCGCTCAGGCAGGTGCTACTGACTTTCGGCTTCGTGCTGCTCATTCAGCAGGCGACGCTCGACATCTGGGGCGGCAGCAATTTCGAGATCAACCCGCCCACGGCACTGATGCACAGCCTCGTCCTGGGCGGCGTATATCTGCCGCTCTACCGCATTTTCATCATCGCCGTCGCCGCGGCGATCGGCGTTATTCTGTCGCTGGTGCTCGACAGGACGCGAGCGGGCGCGGTCGTGCGCGCCACCGTCGACGACGCGCAGATGGCGCGGGGCGTTGGCATCGACACCTCGCGCGTCTCGATGCTTACCTTCGGTCTCGGCGCGCTGTTGGCGGGCCTCGGCGGGGTGATCGGCGGCGCGTTCCTCGGCATCTATCCCGGCCTCGACTTCGAGATCCTGCCGCTTGCCTTCGCCGTGGTGATCATCGGCGGCATGGGCAGCCTCGCCGGCGCCGCCATCGGCGCGATCGTGGTCGGACTTGCCGACAATTTCGGCAAAGTGCTGTTCCCGCAGGCCTCGTATTTTACGCTCTACGCGCCGCTGGTTCTGCTGCTGGCGATAAGGCCGACGGGATTGTTCGGGCGCGAGTGACAGGGCGCGCCATGAAAGGGCACGGCAAACCGCTCGCGGTGCTAGCGCTGCTCTTCGCGGTGGCCGTCCTGACGCCGCACACGACGCCCTTCGTGCTGCTTCTGGTCACCCGCATCCTGATCCTCGCGATCCTGGCGATGAGCCTCGACCTGTTGCTCGGCTTCACCGGCATCGCCTCGTTGGGCCACGCCGCCTTTCTCGGCCTCGGCGCGTATATGACCGCGATCCTCGCGGTGCGCTACAATTTCGGCCTCGGCTGGAGTTTCCCGCTCGTGATCATCTTCGGCAGCCTGTTGGGAGCGGCCACGGCGGCGCTCTTCGGCCTGTTTGCGCTGCGGGCGCGCGGCGTCTATTTCCTGATGATCACGCTGGCGCTGAGCCAATGCGTCTGGGGTCTCGCCTATCGCTGGGATTCGCTGACCGGTGGGGACAACGGCCTCAACCTCCCGGGCCGGCCGGTGCTCGGCGTAATCCGGCTCGGAAACGACACGGCCTTTTTCTATCTCGTCTTCGCCTGCTTCGCGGTGTCGCTGCTCGCGCTCTACCTCTTCGTCCAATCGCCCTTCGGCAAGAGCCTCGTCGGCATCCGCGAACACGAGGTGCGGATGCGCATCCTCGGCTACAATACGTGGCTGCACAAATACATCGTCTTCGTCGTGTCCGGCGCATTCGGCGGGCTGGCGGGGGTGCTGTGGGCGCATGTTAGCAGCGAGGTGAGCCCCGACGACGTGACGCTTGCGACGTCAGTCGATGTGCTGCTGATGGTCGTGCTCGGCGGCCCCGGAACCCTCTTCGGCGGCGTCGTCGGCGCCGCTATCGTGGTGTTTCTGCGCGAATACCTGAGCACGTTGGTGCCGTGGTGGCAATATGTGCTCGGCGGGGCGTACGTGCTGGCGATCCTCTATCTACCCGATGGGGTGCTCAGCATCTTCCGGCAGCGGCCGCCGTCGCTCGCCGCGGGGCCCGTGTCGGCCGAGGCGTTGACGCCGTCCCCGGGCCCGGGCCCAGGCGACGAACTCAAGATCAACCAGGGAGGGATCGAATGACAAACAAATGGTTCCGCGCCGTTGGCCTTTCGGTAATCGTAGCGGCGTCGCTCTGGGTGCCTCAAGCGCTCGCCGACGAATTGCGCATCGGATTTCTCGCGCCGGCGACTGGTTCCCTGGCGCAGATCGCGACCGATATGACGAACGGCTTTCGGATGTATCTCGACGACCACAAGGGCGATTTCCACGGGGCGAAGATCACGTTCATCGTCGGCGATACCGAGGCAAAGCCGGCTGTCGCCGTGCTGCAGGCCGAAAAGCTCATCAAGCAGAACCACGTCAACATGCTGATTGGCGGCGTCTTGGCTTCGACGGGCTACGCCCTCGCCCCGGTCAGCACCCGGGAGACGACGGTCTACATCTCGTCGATCCCGGCGTCGGACAACCTGACCCAGCGCGACGCCGACAAATATCCTTACTTCGTGCGCACCGGGTGGACGAGCTCGCAACCGAGCCACCCCTTCGGAGAATGGGCCTGCAAGCACGGCTACAAGAAGGTCGTCACCATCGCGGCGGATTACGCCTTCGGCTACGAGGTGGTCGGCGGCTTCCAGAAGACCTTCGAAGCCTGCGGCGGCAAAATCATCCAGAAGATGTGGCCGCCGATCAACACGGTCGACTATTCGCCCTATATCAGTTCCATCAAAGCGGACGCCGACACGGTCTTCATCCTGCCGGTCGGGGCCGGCACGCTGCAATTGCCGCAACAGCTCATGGAAGCGGGCATCATCCCGAAAATGCACCTGATCGGCTGCGGCACCTCCTTCGACGAATTCATTCTGCCGCATATGGGCGATGAGGTGATCGGCGCCATCTCGCCGCTGCAGTGGAGCGCCGCGCTGCAGACGCCGAAAGCCGTGGCGTTCGTCAAGGAATACCGGGCGAAATTCGGCAAGGTGCCCTCTTATTTCTCGGAGAGCAACTATACGACCGCGATGATAATCGACGCGGTGATGCAAGAGACGCACGGCAAGTGGCCCGGCGGCGAGCAGTTCATCAAGCTCTTGACCGCGCTCAAGGTCGAGGCGCCGCGGGGCCCCATCAGTTTCGACGACATGCGCAATCCGGTTCAGAACATCTACATCAGGCAAGTTGAAAAGAAGCAGATGGACGGCTACCCGAACGCCGAGCTGTGGAACGTGGTGATCCAGACCTATCCCCAGGTCAGCCAGTTCTGGACCTTCAAAAAGGCGGAATATTTGAAGGAGCCGTCCTACACTCGGGATTATCCGCCGTGCAAATACTGCGAGTGAGCGAGGGCGGGTCCGAGCCGCAGCCGGCGCTGCGGCTCGACCGGCTCTGCAAGCGCTTCGGAGGCCTCAGCGCCTTGTCCCAGATCAGCCTCGAGATCGGCGCAGGGGAACGCCACGCCATCATCGGTCCGAACGGCGCCGGCAAGACGACGCTGTTCAACGTGATTACCGGGCTGTTATCGGCGTCGGCGGGAAGCGTGCTGCTGTTCGGCAGCGACGTGACCGGCTGGTCCGCCCAGCGGCGGACCGCGCTCGGGATGGCGCGGACCTTCCAGATCACGAGCCTGTTCCCGAGGCTCTCGGTACTCGAAAACGTGCTGTTGGCGGTCAATGGCTTGCGCCGGACGAAATTCGTCGCGTGGCGCTTCCTCTCCTCCTATCGCGAGGTCTACGACAAGGCCTACGGGCTGTTGGATGCCGCCGGTTTTCTCGGCCGCAAGGACGTCGAGGTGCGGCATCTGTCGCACGGCGAGCAGCGCCAGCTCGAAATCGTCCTCGGTCTCGCGAGCGACCCGAAAATTCTGCTGCTCGACGAGCCGGCCGCCGGGCTTTCGTCGGGCGAATCGCAGGCAATGGCGCGGTTTCTCGGCCGGCTCGAGCGCAGCCTCGCGATCCTGTTGATCGAGCACGACATGGATGTCGTGTTCGACGTGGCCGACCGGGTAACGGTGCTGCATTTCGGCGAAGTCCTCGAAACGGGCGCTGCCGAGGACATACGCAGGAGCGCGCGCGTCCGGCAAATCTACCTCGGCACGGCCTGAGCCATGGCGCTGCTCGAAGTCCTCGACATCCACACCTATTACGGCGACGCCTACGTTCTGCAGGGGCTGTCGCTGGCGCTCGAGGAGGGGCAGGTGCTGGGGTTGCTCGGACGTAACGGCGTCGGCAAGACGACGCTGGTCAATTCGATCATGGGCTTCACGCCGCCGCGGCGCGGCCGCATCCTGTTCAAGGGCACCGACATCACCGGTGCTCCCTCGTTTGCGACGGTGCGCGGCGGCATGGGGCTGGTGCCGCAGGGGCGGCGCGTGTTTCCGACCTTGACGGTCGGCGAGAACCTGAGGGTCGCCGAGCACGGCGCCGATCGCCATGGCTGGACGCTCGAGCGGGTCTATGAACTGTTCCCGCGCCTCGCCGAACGCCGCCGCCAGCGCGCCCGCACCTTGTCGGGCGGCGAGCAGCAGATGCTGGCGATCGGCCGCGGTTTGATGACCAACCCCGATTGCCTGATCATGGACGAGCCGTCCGAGGGGCTGGCGCCGATCATCATCCAGGGTGTGTGGGAAGCGATCGGCAAGCTGCGGCAACAGGGGCTATCGATCCTGCTGGTCGAGCAGAACGCGTCGCTCGCGATCGAGCTCGTCGATTACGTGCACATCCTCGAAAAGGGGCGCGTCGTCTATTCCTCGACCCCCGAGAAGCTGTGGGCCAACGACGAGGTGAAATCGCGTTACCTCGGCATCTGACATGGACGCGTCGCGCTGGACGGAAGCGACCGGTTCAGTTGCGGAATAAGCCGTTCGTTGGTAGCCCGTGAAGAACGCCGATCCGGCTGAGTGGCGGGGATAAGTCGGCGGGATGAAGTAGTGGAATTTGCCGGAAAGCGACGCTTGGACGCGGGTTTTCCTGCAATTTGCGATTTCGGTTTGGCGCGGATCGTGATTCCCTGAGGGTCGGTTTCGGCACGGGAAGCACGATGGCAAGACCACGGGATGACCGGCAGAAGGACCTGCTGCGTCCGGCGCTCGAAGAGATCATCGACATGGACCATCCGCTGGTGCGGCT
>DATJUL010000510.1:0-2414 GCA_035502295.1 Allostellaceae bacterium
ATGCCCAATTCGCCCAATTCGCCCTCGAACGCCGCGGAATCCTCCACCATCGGCACGTCGATCGTGATGTCGCCCCCCAGCATGATCGCCTCGATCTGCCGCTTCGCAAGTTCGATGGGCACATGCCGCTTGGCCAAAGCCCACATCGCCGAGATGGTCTTCTCGACGGGACGCTCAGCGCTCAGATGGTACCGCGCGGGTGAACCGGAGGTGACGCGGGAGCCTTCCAGGATTCGCACCGGTGGTCCGAACCGCTCCTTTAACAACGATAACATCGACATCGGCCTTCTCCGCCACCACCGCCGCAACCTGCCCCAACCGAGATCGTTTGGCTGCAAGCCCTCGCTCTGTCTGTGGAGGCCGCCAATCACGAGATCACGCCCGTAATACGTCTCGATGTCAGCGAACGGCAACATGCGTCCGCCCGGGACGACGACATGCACCCCGACGACCGAGCCCACGCAAAGCTCATCTGCGAGTTCGATCGCGATATCCTCGCCAATCCGTTCCATTCTTCGATCATGACAGCGGCCCCGCGGATCGGCTATGCCTGCCGGCGTGTTCGCGTTGCGCCGCAGAAAGGTCCCGCTGATGCTGATGTCGCTCTCCGGCCCGTCGCGTCCGCCCGTCGCCGGCGGCACGCCGCGCCGCCTGGTGATCCTGCTGCACGGTCTCGGGGCCGACGGCAACGATCTGATCGGGTTGCAGCAATATTGGGGACGGCTGGTCCCCGACGCCGAGTTCGTCTCGCCCAACGCCCCGTTCCCGTGCGACGGCGCGCCGTGGGGCTACCAATGGTTCAGCGTGCAGGACCGCAGCCTGCCGGCAATGCTGGCCGGCGTGCGCGCCGTGGCGCCGACGCTCGACGCGTTCATCGACGACGAACTGAAGAAGCGCGGCCTCGCCGACGGCGATCTGGTGCTGGCCGGCTTTTCGCAGGGCACGATGATGGCGCTTTATGTCGGCCTGCGCCGCGCCCAGAAGCTAGCCGGCATCCTCGGCTATTCCGGCCGCCTCTTCGCCGAGGATCTGCTCGACGGCGAATTGCGCTCGCGCCCGCCGGTGCTGCTGGTGCACGGCACCGCCGACCCGGTCGTGCCGTTCGCGTCGCTGGCGCATGCCGAGGCGGCGCTGAAGCGGGCGGGGGTGCCGGTCGAGACGCTCGCCTGTCCGGGCGTCGAGCATGCGATCAGTCCCGAGGGCCTGCAGCGCGGTGGCGCGTTCCTGCAGCTTGTGCTCAGCGCGCCGCGCGGATGAGCGCCGGTTCATCGCCGGAACGCAGCAACGGCCGCAGCGCCGCCAGCATCGTCGGCGAGGTCCAATCCGCCCCGCCGATCACCTTGCCGACGACCCGCCCGGCGGCGTCGAGCACGATGCTGGTCGGCAGTTCGTTGACACCGAACGCCTCCGCCACTCTTTGTTTCGGATCGAGATAGATCCTGAGGGACGCGAGGTTGCGCGTGGCGACAAACGGCGCGACAACCGCGGCGCCGCGATGGTCCTCGGAGATCGCCGCGACCGTCAGCCGGCCGGCGAATTCCGCCTGCAGCCTGACGAGCGACGGCATTTCCCGAAGGCATGGCCCGCACCACGTCGCCCACAGGTTGACGATGGTCGGCCTGCCCCGGAAATCGCCGAGGGTTGCGGGCCTGCCGGCTTCGGTCATGAACGACACCGCGGGCGCTGGCTGCGGCGGCGCGACCGGGATAAACTGGCCGAGCCTGAGCGTGTCTGCGGCGCGCGCACCCGCCGCCGACAGCACAGCGACCAGCACGAGGAGCGCGGTGCCGAACAGCGCGGACCGGCCGACGCCGGCGAACCGGGCCAATGCATTGTGGGGCGGCCGCTTCACCGGCGGCCCGGCCGCGATCATGCGCCGCATCAATGCCTCGATCGCCGTCGACCAGCGCCTCAACGCCGAGGATATCGCCGGCTCCCTGGCGCATTGCGCGATGCTCGTCGCGCAGGGGATCATCCCGGCCGAAGATGGCGCCGCGATCGCCCGGGGTCTAGAACAAATCCGCGGCGAGATCGAGGCCGGCACATTCCGTTTCAGCGAAGAGAACGAGGATATCCATCTCAACATCGAGGCGCGGCTCGCCGAGCTGATCGGCCCGGCCGCCGGCCGGCTGCATACCGCGCGGTCGCGCAACGACCAGGTGGCGACCGATTTCCGGCTGTGGGTGCGCGGCGCGATCGACCGCATCGACGCTGCCCTGCGCGATGTGCAGGCGGCGCTGATCGAGCAGGCCGAAACGTTTGCCGACGCCGTCATGCCGGGTTTTACGCATCTGCAGATCGCGCAGCCGGTGACGCTCGGCCATCATCTTCTGGCCTATGTCGAGATGGTCGGGCGCGACCGCACCCGGTTTGCCGACTGCCGCCGCCGCCTCAACGAATGCCCGCTCGGCGCC
>DATJUL010000511.1:0-5345 GCA_035502295.1 Allostellaceae bacterium
CGACGACAGGGTCTACCTCGAACGCTTCCTCGAACGGCCGCGCCACATCGAGGTGCAGGTGCTGGGCGACGGCAAGGGCGCGGTCATCCATCTCGGCGAGCGCGACTGCTCGTTGCAGCGGGCGCATCAGAAGCTCCTCGAGGAAGCCCCCTCCCCTGCCCTCGATGCGGCATCGCGCGCCCGCGTCGCCGGCATCGCCGTCGCGGCGATGCAACAGATCGGCTATCGCAGCGCCGGCACGCTCGAATTCCTCTACCAGGACGGCGCGTTCTACTTCATCGAGATGAACACCCGCCTCCAGGTCGAGCATCCGGTCAGCGAGATGACGAGCGGCGTCGATATCGTCCGGGAACAATTGACGATCGCCGCCGGCGGGGCGCTCGGTTATCGCCAGAGCGACATCGTGCTGCGCGGCCATGCCATCGAATGCCGCATCAATGCCGAGAGCCCGGAGGATTTCCGGCCATCGCCCGGCCGCATCAGCGATTATCACGCACCGGGCGGTTTCGCCGTGCGGGTCGACAGCGCGCTTTACCACGGCTACCGGGTGCCGCCATTCTACGACAGCCTCGTTGCCAAGCTGATCGTGCACGGCGTAACCCGCGAGGATTGCCTGATGCGGCTGCGCCGCGCGCTCGACGAATACGCAATCGGCGGCATCGAGACGACGATCCCGCTGCATCAGCGCATCGTCGAAAACCCGGAATTCCGCCGCGGCGCGTACGATATCAATTGGCTCGAACGCTTTCTCGCGGGCCCGGCGGCTGCCGCGCCGTGATGCGCCTCTCCCCTGCCGTGCTGCTGCGGGCCTATGCCGCCGGCGTCTTTCCGATGGCCGAGGCGGCCGACGATCCGGAACTGTTCTGGGTCGATCCGACGCGCCGCGGCATCATTGAGCTTGACGCGTTTCATATCCCGCGGCGGCTGAAGCGGGTGGTGCGCCACGGCGCGTTCGAGGTGCGCTGCGACGGCGATTTCGCCGCCGTCATGCGCGGCTGCGCCGCTTCAGGCGAGACGCGCCCCTCGACCTGGATCAACGCCGAGATCGTCCGGCTCTATACGGCGCTGGCGGCGCAAGGGCACGCGCACAGCGTCGAATGCCGGCACGAGGGCGAGCTGGTCGGCGGGCTCTACGGCGTCTCGCTCGGCGCCGCATTTTTCGGCGAAAGCATGTTCAGTCGGGTGACCGACGCGAGCAAGGTTGCGCTCGTGCATCTCGTCGCGCGGCTGCGCCTCGGCGGCTACCGTCTCTTGGACACGCAGTTCGTGACGCCGCATCTCCTGCAGTTCGGCGCGATCGAGATCAGCCGCGCGCGCTACCACCGCAAGCTCGCGGAAGCGCTGCGTTATTCCGCGCGTTTTCCCGGCGAACTGCCGGCCGGGTTGGATGTCGTCGCCGCCGCATCGGGCGGCGCGGCCGCACCGGTGCAGGCCAACAGGTTGATGTCGTAGACCGGGTTTTCCAGCGCCGACAAGGCCGGGCTTGACGAAAACATCCAGCCGCTGAACCGCCGCACGGATTTTTCGCCCGGCCGGTTTTCATAAATCTGGATGAAGGCGGCGTTTTCCGGCCGTTCTTCCGGCGTGCTCTTCTCGCAATCGCGCACGATGATCGACAACGTGCCGAACCGGACGGTTTGGCCCACCGCCGCGTCGAAGCGGGAGACCCGCGCGGTGATCTTGTCGAGACCCTGCAGCACCGCGACCGGCTGGCGGATCATCGTCGGCGCGGCGGAAGCGGTCGATGCCGCGATCAGCATCGGCACCGCGAAGATCAGCGATGGGCGCCGCCTCATTTCCCGGGCGCGGCAAGCAGCGGCGCACCGGCGCCCGCTCCGCCGCCTGCGCCGGGCTTCTTGCCGCCGGGCGCGGAGAAGATCATCTGGCCGATCAGGTTTTCCAGATTGACCGAGGATTGGGTGTATTTGATCCGGCCGCCCGGCGCGATGTTCTTGTCCGAGCCGCCCGGCACCAACGAGACGTATTTGTCGCTGAGCAGTCCCGACGAGACGATCTCGGCCACCGTATCGACCGGCAGTTTGATGTCCGGCTCGACGCTGAGGTGCAGCGTTGCAAGAAATGTCGTCGGGTTCAGCGTCGCCGAGACGACCGAGCCGACCTTGATGCCGCTGATGCGCACGTCGCTGCCCGCGTGGATGCCGTCGACCCGCGAAAAATCGGCGCTCAGTTCGTAGCCCGTCACCGCGTGCAGCTGGCTCGTCGTATAGGCCAAATACAGGAACAGCGCGGCGACGATCAGCACGACCGCGCCCATCACGGTTTCGATGACGTTGCCTCTCATCGGCGTGTCCGGCTTTCCGATTGGATCGCGGGACGGGCTATTCCGGCGTCCACGGCTCGTAATCGCCGGTGGCGCGGACCCGATGCCCGCCGCGCAGGACCGAGCCGGGCGGCCGGTAGGCCAACGGCGTCCCGGTCATGTTCGCCTGATGCGGCTTCTCCCACGGGTATTTCCGCCGCTTCTGCGGCACCTCATCCACCATGTGGTGCAGCCAGCCGTGCCATTCCGGCGGCACCTTCGACCCGTCCGGCTCGCCGTTGTAGATGACCCAGCGCCGCTCGCGGCTGAACCGGCCGCCGCCGTGCCGCGCCGGCCGATCCCCCTTCAGCCGGTAATAACGGTTGCCGTAATCGTCGGCGCCGACGAACCGTCCCCGCAGCTTTGTCAGCAGCCATGTTCCGAACGTCGCGCCCATTGTCCCTCCCGCTCGGGGCGGGTTTATCGCACCGCCGCCGGGCCGCGGTAAAGCGTCCTCGGGTCGCGTCGTTCAGGGAAGAGCGGCAGCGCGACCGGGTGGCCGAATTTCGTCGATGCGGTCGACGGCGCCGCCACGCGGCGCGGCCGGTCTATCGCCATCACATCCTCTCGCGCCTCCGTTTTTTGGTGGCGTTGCTGCAATGGATTGCGGCAAACGCCCGCCACGCCACCGGATGTGGTAGACAGCGCGCACATATGACCCTATCTTGTGCCCCCCCTGGTCGCAGTGCACGACATCTGGGGGAGCCGGAGGTAGCGGGGGAGAGAGATGCATATCGCGCGTCGTTTTACCACGGAAGGCCGGGACGCCTATGAGGGGGTGGCGTTCCGCAGCGCCGCGAGCGAGATCCGCAATCCCGACGGCTCGGTCGTGTTTGCCGCCGACGGCATCGAGGTGCCGGCCGAGTGGAGCCAGGTCGCCTGCGACATCCTGGCGCAGAAATACCTGCGCAAGGCCGGCGTGCCGACGCGGCTCGTCGCGGTCGAGGAACCCGGCGTGCCGGAATGGCTGTGGCGCCGCACCGCCGACGCGGCGGCGCTCGCCGCGCTGCCGCAGGAAGCGCGCACGGGCGGCGAAACCAGCGCCAAAGCGTGCTTTGACCGGATGGCCGGCACGTGGACCTATTGGGGCTGGAAGGGCGGCTATTTCGACGGCGAATCTGATGCCCGCGCGTTTTACGACGAATTGCGGCTGATGCTGGCGCGCCAGATGGGGGCGCCGAATTCGCCGCAGTGGTTCAACACCGGCCTTCACTGGGCCTACGGCATCGACGGGCCGGCGCAGGGGCACTATTACGCCGATTACAAGACCGGCAAGGTGCGCGCATCGGACAGCGCCTACGAGCACCCGCAGCCGCACGCCTGCTTCATCCAGTCCGTCGCCGACGACCTCGTCAACGAGGGCGGCATCATGGATTTATGGGTGCGCGAGGCGCGGTTGTTCAAATACGGCTCGGGCACCGGCTCCAATTTCTCCAAACTGCGCGGCGACGGCGAGAAATTGTCGGGCGGCGGCCGCTCGTCCGGACTGATGAGCTTTCTGAAGATCGGCGACCGCGCCGCCGGCGCGATCAAATCCGGCGGCACGACACGGCGCGCCGCCAAGATGGTCATCGTCGATGCCGACCACCCCGACATCGAGGCTTATATCGACTGGAAGGTCGTCGAGGAGCAGAAGGTCGCGGCGCTGGTCGCCGGTTCGAAGCTCGCCGCCAAGCATCTCGGCCTCGTCATGGCGGCCTGCCGCGAGGAGGGCGAGGACCCCTTCGACCCGGCGCAGAACGCGGCGCTGAAGCGCGAGATTCGCGCCGCGCGGCGCGCGATGATCCCGGAAAACTACATCCGCCGCGTCATCCAGTTCGCCCGCCAGGGCTACTCGGCGATCGATTTCCGCATCTACGACACCGACTGGGATTCGGAAGCTTATCTGACCGTCGCCGGGCAGAACTCCAACAATTCGGTGCGCATCACAAACGGGTTTTTCGACCGCGTCGACCAGAACGCGGAATGGCAGCTCGTTCGCCGCACCGACGGCGCGGTCGCCAAGACCCTGCCGGCGCGCGAATTGTGGGACAAGATCGCGCATGCCGCCTGGGCCTCGGCCGATCCGGGGCTGCAATTCGACACGACGATCAACGATTGGCACACCTGCCCCGAGGGCGGCCGCATCAACGCCTCGAACCCGTGCTCGGAATACATGTTTCTCGATGACACGGCGTGCAATCTCGCTTCGCTCAACCTCTTGGCCTATCGCCGCGGCGACGGCGGGTTTGCGATCGGCGATTTCCAGCATGCGGTCAGGCTGTGGACGCTGGTCCTGGAAATCTCGGTCCTGATGGCGCAGTTTCCGGCGCGCGAGATCGCCCGGCTGAGCTACGCCTACCGCACGCTCGGCCTCGGCTACGCCAATCTCGGCGGCCTGTTGATGGCGCTGGGCATCGCCTATGACAGCGATTCCGGCCGCGCCATCGCCGCCGCGATCACGGCGCTCCTGACCGGCATCAGCTATGCGACTTCGGCCGAGATCGCCGGTGAAGTCGGCCCGTTCCCGGCCTTCGAGAAAAACCGCGCGGCGATGCTGCGCGTCATCCGCAACCACCGGCGCGCGGCACACGGCGAGGCGGAGGGGTATGAGCGGCTGGCGATCCCACCGACGCCGATCGCCGCCGAGAATTGCCCCGACCCGGCGCTTGTCGCGGCCGCCGGCGCCGCCTGGGACGCCGCCCTCGCCTTGGGCGAGAAGCACGGCTTCCGCAACGCGCAGGTCTCGGTCATCGCGCCGACCGGCACGATCGGCCTTGTCATGGATTGCGACACGACCGGGATCGAACCCGATTTCGCGCTGGTCAAGTTCAAGAAATTGGCGGGCGGCGGCTATTTCAAGATCATCAACCGCCTGGTGCCGCAGGCGCTCGCCGCGCTCGGTTACGGCAAGGACGAGATCGCCGCGATCGAGCGCTATGCCTTGGGGCGCGGCACCCTCAAGGGCGCGCCGGGGATCAACCACGAGAGCCTGGCGGCGAAGGGCTTTGACGAGGCGGCGCTGGCGGCGCTCGAAGGCGCGCTC
>DATJUL010000512.1:0-16725 GCA_035502295.1 Allostellaceae bacterium
GGGTCGAGGCTCGTGCGCACCGTCAGGCCGCCCTCGTACAGCTCTTTCTCGCCATAGCGCGCGACCAGCGCGCGGCGCACCTCCTCGGCGAAATACGGCGCGTTGACGATTTCGGTCGGTTCGCGATGGCGCAGCACGAGCGGCTCCGCCTTCGCGGCGGCGGCCTGGGCGGCGGTGATGTAGCCGTCATCCGCCATGCGGTCGAGCACCCAGTCGCGGCGGACCTTGGCCGCTTCCGGGAAGCGCTCGGGGTTGTAGTTGTTCGGCGCCTTCGGCAGCCCGCCGAGAAACGCCGCCTCGCCGAGCGTCAACTGGTCGAGCGATTTGTCGAAATAGGTCAGCGCCGCCGCCGCGACGCCATAAGCCCCGGCGCCGAGATAAATTTCGTTCAGGTAGAGTTCGAGGATGCGGTCTTTCGACAGCGCCGCATCGATTTTCGTCGCGAGCAGGATCTCGCGGATCTTGCGGACGACCGACAGCCGGTTCGACAGCAGCATGTTCTTGGCAACCTGCTGGGTGATCGTCGAGGCGCCGAGCGGCCGGCGATGCTCGGCGATGCGGCCGATATCGGTGACCGAAGCGCGCAGGATCGACAGCGGATCGACGCCGTGATGGGTATAGAAATTCTTGTCCTCAGCGGAAACGAACGCCTCCGTGACCCGCTTCGGAATGGCGGCGATCGGTACAAAGAGCCGCCGCTCGGTGGCGTATTCGGCCAGGAGACGGCCGTCACCGGCCAGGACGCGGGTCATGATCGGCGGCTGGTAATGCGCCAGCTGCTGGTAATCCGGCAGGTCGCGCCCGAAATACCAGATTGTCAGCCCGGCAAAGAGGCCGCCGGCGATCGCGGCCAGAACCGTGCAGGCAAACAGGATTCGAACGATTCTTACCATCGCCCGCAACAGCGCCGGCTCCCTTACGACCCTCGCGCCGCCGCCGTGGCAGGCGGCCCGCGATCCGCAAACGGCGCGTTATGCGCCAAGAGGGTGACCATTCCAAGGCGGTTGCGAGCGGGCGCTGTACCGGCGACGCCGCGGATGATCAGGAAACAATTGTCGCGCGGGCGATTGGCCGGTACATTGCAAGGCGCAGATCGGCAACCGGGCCCTGCGCCCGGCAACCCTGCGATGCCGGCGGCGGCGAGCTCTTGCCGTTGCGCCCCGCTGCAAGACCGGGCGTGCCGATCATACGAACCCGAAGCCGAGGGTGTCTGCCGACGCGACGCCAAACCACAAAATCCCGCGACGCCATGATCCCAGACGCTCCCGCCTTTCATCGCCCTCATCTTGATCCCAACAGCACCGCGCCGCCGGCCGCCGCAGCAGCGGCCGCGGCCGCGTGTCCCGGAGTTCCGTCCGAATGGCAAAACGCATGCTCATCGATGCCGCCCACCCCGAAGAAACCCGGGTGGTGGTAACCAGCGGCACGCGTCTCGAAGATTTCGATTTCGAGTCGTCCACCAAGAAGCAGGTTAAAGGCAACATCTATCTGGCAAAGGTGACGCGGGTCGAGCCGTCGCTGCAGGCCGCGTTTATCGATTACGGCGGCAGTCGGCACGGTTTCCTGGCGTTCAGCGAAGTTCATCCGGACTACTACCGGATCCCGGTCGGCGATCGACGGTTCGTCGATGGCGAACTGCCGCCCGACGATGATGGCGCCGGCGAGGACGGCGGGGTGCCGCTCGCGGCGGCGCTGCCGGAACCGGTCAGTGTGCCGGAAACCGCCGCCGAGGATGACGGCGCAGCCGGGCCGAACGGCGGCGAACCAGACTCCGATGGTGCGCCGGACGAGCCGGCGGCGTCGGCGCAAGACTTCTCGGCGCCGCTTCCCCGGACGCCCGCGCCCATTCCAGCCGCGGCCGCCGCGGATACCGCCGAATGGGACCCCGCGGCGAGGACCGAGGCGGCCGGCTATGCCGCCATACTTGCCGCGGCACGGCCTGAGCCCGAACCGGACACCTCCGCGGAACCGTCGGCGGCAGCGCTGCACTCCGCCGGGTCGGCGCAGCTCTTCGCCGGCTTCGGCGATTTCACCGAGGCCAATTCGGACTTCGCCGACGCGGCGAACGGCGAAGAAAACGGCGACGCGGAGCGCGATAACGCTGCCGCTGAGGCCGAACGCGTCGAAACCTTCGGCGGTGACGAGGTCGAGGACGTCGAGGAGGCGGACGCCGACGAACGCCGCCGCTACCCTCCGGCGCGCCATTACAAGATCCAGGAGGTCATCAAGCGCCGCCAGATCATGCTGGTGCAGGTCGCCAAGGAGGAGCGCGGCAACAAGGGCGCGGCGCTGACCACCTATCTGTCGCTTGCCGGGCGCTATTGCGTGCTGATGCCAAACACCAATCGCGGCGGCGGCGTCTCGCGCAAAATCACCAGCGTCGCCGATCGCCGACGCCTCAAGGACATCCTCGAAGAGCTCGAAATCCCCGAAGGCATGGGGGTTATCGTGCGCACCGCCGGCGCCGAGCGCTCGCGGGCCGAGATCAAGCGCGACTACGAATACCTGTTGCGGCTGTGGAACGAGATCCGCGACCTGACGCTGAAATCGTCGGCGCCGGCGCTGATCTACGAGGAAGGCAACCTGATCAAGCGCTCGATCCGCGACCTCTATGCCCGCGACATCGACGAGGTGCTGGTCGAAGGCGAGGAGGCCTACAAGACCGCGAAGGCCTTCATGCGCACGCTGATGCCGAGCCACGCCAAGCGCGTGCAACCCTATCGCGACCCGCAGGTGCCGCTGTTTCAGCGCTTTCAGATCGAGAGCCAGATCGACGCGATCCACTCGCCGATCGCACAGTTGCGCTCGGGCGGCTATCTGGTGATCAACCAGACCGAGGCGCTCGTCGCGATCGATGTCAATTCCGGCCGCTCGACGCGCGAACGCAACATCGAGGAGACCGCGCTGCGCACCAACCTCGAAGCCGCCGACGAGATCGCCCGGCAGTTGCGGCTGCGCGACCTCGCCGGGCTCATCGTCATCGACTTCATCGATATGGAGGAGCACCGCAACCAGATCGCGGTCGAACGCCGACTGAAGGACGCGCTGAAAACCGACCGGGCGCGCATCCAGGTCGGCCGTATCAGCCCGTTCGGCCTCCTCGAAATGTCGCGGCAGCGGTTGCGCCCGTCGCTGGTCGAAGTGTCGACCCAGCCCTGCCCGCATTGCAGCGGCACCGGCTTTATCCGCTCGGTCGAATCGACCGCGCTGCACGTGCTGCGCTCGATCGAAGAAGAGGGCATCCGCCGGCGCGCCGCCGAGATCTGCATTTATGTGCCGATCAACGTGGCGCTCTACATCCTCAACCAGAAGCGCGACTCGCTGAACCAGATCGAGGGCCGCTACGGCATCAAGGTCATGATCGCGCGCGACGACACGCTGGTGCCGCCGGCCTTTCGCCTCGAGCGGCTGCGCCCGTTCGGGGTCGGCGACGCGCCGCCATTGCGCGCCGTCCAGGCGCCGAGCCTCGTCGAGGAGGAGGAAGCGGACGAGGATTCCGGCGAAACGGCGGAAGCGGCAGAGGATACGGGCGCCGGCGAGGACCGCGGCCGGCGGCGTCGGCCGCGCCGCCGCCGGCGCACGCGGGAGCCGCGCGAGGCGGGCCTCGCGCGTGAGCCCGAAGTGCCCGAGACGGCCGCCTCACGCGACGGCGACGAGGCTGGGCACGAGAGCGAGGCCGATCGTCGCCGCCATCGGCGCGGCCGGCGGGGCGGCCGGCGGCCGCATCGCGAGGAAGCCGGCGATGGCGTGACCGCCGAGCCGGTCGCCGCCGAAGCGATCGAGATCGTCGCGCGCGCCGCAGGGGAGGAAGAGCCGGACGCGGCGGCATTCGCGTTGCCGCCGGCGATCGCCGCATGGTCGCACGAGGCCAGCTTCGGCATCGAGACCGCCAGCCTCGCGCCGCTCGCTGGAGAACCGCCGGTTCCGGCTGCCTCCGAGGAACCGGTGCGCGAGAGCGAACCGCCGCCGACCACCGAGGCGGAAGAAGGCGTGGCGTTTGTCAGCGACGCCGAGCGCGTCTTCGAAGAAGCCGGCGCCGACGCGGCGCCGTCGCGCCAGGTCGAGCCGACCACGGCGTCGTCCAACGTCGAGGTGCTGACAGTCACCGAAAAGCCGACCAACCCGCGGCGCGGCTGGTGGCAGCGCTTGACCCAGCCGTGAGGCTGCCCGCATCGGCCGACAGGGAGTTGCGACCGTGATCGGATGTTCCGCGCCGCGCACCCTCGGCGTCATATTGTGGCTCGCCGCCAGCCTCGCGCTTGTCGCCGCGCCGGCGGCGCATGCCGGCGATTTCACCCCGCAGCAAAACCAGGCGATCGAGGGCATCGTCAAGGATTACCTGGCACAGCATCCGGAGGTCATCCTCGACGCGCTGCAAGGCGCCGACGCCAGGATGAAGGGCGAGGCGCACGACAAGCTCGCCGCCTATCGGCGCGAGGTCTTTAACGATCCGGCAAATCCGATCGGCGGCAACCCGGAAGGCGACGTGACGCTCGTCGAGTTCTTCGACTACCGCTGCCCCTACTGCAAGCAGGTTGAGCCGGCGCTCGACTCGCTGCTGCGGCAGGACCATGAGCTGCGCATGGTCTACAAGGAATTTCCGGTTCTGGGCCCGGCCTCGGTGACCGCCGCCAAGGCCGCGCTGGCGGCGGAGAAGCAGGACAAGTTTATCGCATTTCACCACGCGATGATGGCGCTGAAGGGTCAGATCGACGACGCGGCCGTCTTCGCCGTCGCCGCCTCGGTCGGGCTCGACATCCCGCGCCTCAAGCGCGACATGCAGGATCCGGCAATCGGACGCCAGATCGACGCCAATTACGCGCTGGCTGACGCGCTCGGCATCGACGGCACGCCCGGTTTTGTGATCGGCGACCAGATCGTGCCGGGGGCGATCGGCCTCGACGATCTGAAGCAGCTGATCGCCGCCACCCGCAAAAAGGCACCGCGCGGGTAGCCTATTGCGGCCCCGCCAGCGCCGCCTCGATCGCGGCGGCGATCGCGGCGTCGCCCGGCCGCACCTGCGATGGCCAGGCGCCGGCGAGCCGACCGTCCGGTCCGATCAGGTATTTGTGGAAATTCCACCGCGGCGCGCCGGCCTCGCCCAGATTGGCGGCGACCCAGCGGTAAAAAGGGTGCGCGGCGCCGCCGGTCACCGGACATTTCTCAGTCAACGGGAAATCGACCTGGTAATCGGTGGTGCAGAACCGGCGGATGTCGGCCGCGCTGCCCGGCTCCTGTTGGCCGAAATCGTTGGACGGCACGCCGAGCACGATGAGGCCGCGCGCGCGGTAGCGCTGCCACAGCGCCTCGAGGTCGCGATATTGCGGCGTGTAGCCGCAAAACGAGGCGACATTGACGATCAGCACCGGGCGGCCGCGCCACGCGGCCAGCGGCAGCCGCTCGCCCTCGAGCGCGACGAATTCGAACCGATAGGCGTCGCCCGCGTCGCCCGCGTCATCCGTCATCGCGTCACCCTCGTCATCACTTGTCATCGCATCGCCGCCGCGGCGCGGCGGCCGCCGAGCAGCGCGATCGCGGCGCGCAGCTGCGCGTCGTGCGCGGTGCCGATGTCCTTCGGATTGATCGGGTGGGCGGCTTCCGCTTGGCCCGCCGCGTCCGACGCCGGCGCCGCCGATGCCTTGCCGGTCGGCGCCAGCGCGCCGGTCGGCTTCAGTGTGCCGAACAGGTCGCTCTCATACGTCATGATGGCATTCGCGACCTGCTCGTCCTTCGGCAACGCGACAATGCGGTCCGGGGTAATCCCGCGGCCCTGGATCGAGCGGCCGGACGGCGTGTAATAGAGCGCCGTCGTCAGCCGCAGCGCGCCGTGGCCCTCGATCGGGATGATGCTCTGCACCGAGCCCTTGCCGAAGCTGGGGGTGCCCATGATCGTCGCGCGGCCGCGGTCCTGCAGCGCGCCGGCGACGATTTCCGAGGCCGAGGCCGAGGCGCCGTTGATCAGCACGACCATCGGCGCGGCATGGATCAGATCGCCGTTCGGCGGCGCGACGTAGACCTGGTCTTCATCCGGCTCGCGGCCGCGCGTCGAGACGACGGTGCCCCCGTCGAGAAAATCGCCGGAAACCGAGACCGCGGCGTCGAGCAGGCCGCCTGCGTCGTTGCGCAGATCGAGGACGAAACCGGCGAGATGCCCCCCGGCCTTGCGCCGCAGCCGGGCGATCGCGCTGCGCAATTCCTGCGGCGTGTTGTCGTCGAACGTGCTGATCCGCGCATAGCCGATCCGTCCCGGCTCCAGCGCGTATTTGACCGATTCCACATGGATGATGGCGCGCGTGATCGGCAGGTCGAATTCGCCCTTGTTGGCGCGCGCGATCGTCAGGATGACGCGGCTTCCCGGCGCGCCGCGCAGGCGCTGCACGACGTCGCCGATCTCCATGCCGACAAGCGGATGCCCGTCCGCCTTGACGATCCGGTCGCCGGGCTCGATGCCGGCCGCGGCGGCCGGCGTCCCGTCGATCGCCGAGATCACCTGCGGCACGCCCTGCGCGATCGAGATCTCGATGCCGATGCCGCCAAACTCGCCGCTCGTCGTCCCCATCAGTTCGCGGTATTGCCGCTCGGTCATGTAATCGGAATGCGGGTCGAGCCGGCTCAGCATGCCTTTCAGCGCGCCGTCGACAAGCTCGTCCTGCGTCACCGGCACGACGTAATTCTGCTCGACCTGGTGCACCGCTTCGTCGATGAGGGCGAGATTGCCGCTGCTGAGCGCCGGATCGCCGGACCGCGCCGCCGGCGAGCCGCTGCAGCCGGCAACGCCGAGGACGAGGGCGAACGCCGCGGCCGCCGCCGCCCTGCGGCCGCCGCGCTGAGGCGCGGGTCGCCGCCGCCGGAACGGGGTCATGGTTCGTAGTCGGGTTGTTGCTGCGGGTGCGCCGCGGCAAAGGCGTCGAGCGTCATGCACGTCTCGAAAATCCTCGCGATTGTCGGGTACGGCGCCATGTCGAGCCGGTAGCGTTGCGCATTGACGACCTGCGGCACCAGCGCGATGTCGGCGAGGGTCGGCTGGTCGCCGTGGCAGAAATGCCCGGCGCGACCGTCGCGCGCAAGGAGATCCTGAAGCGCGGCAAAGCCGGCCGCGATCCAATGATTATACCAGGTTTCGACATCGCCTTCGCCGTGTCCGAGCTGGCGGTGCAGATAGCGCAGCACACGCAGGTTGTTGAGCGGATGAATGTCGCTGGCGACAATCGCCGCGAGGCCCCGCACCCGCGCCCGCCCGGCCGGGTCGCGCGGCAAGAGCGGCGGCTCGGGGTGGGTTTCGTCAAGGTATTCGATGATCGGCAACGACTGGATCAGCCGGTCGCCGTCGATGTCGAGCGCCGGCACGAGGCCCTGCGGGTTGACGCCGAGATAGCCGGGCCGCGCTTGGTCGCCCCGCCGCAGATGGATGAACGCGCTGTCGTAATCGAGTTTTTTGAGATTGAGCGCGATGCGCACGCGGAAGGCGGCGGACGATCGGGAAAAGCCGTAGAGCTTCATGGGCGGTGCCGGCTCGCGAGGCGGTGACGGCAGCGACGTTACTCCGCTGCGGCCGATGCGGGAAGACCGCCGGCAGGAAAGCTGCCGCCCGCGGCGCGGCGGCGGCGAAGATGGGACGCCGCGGCCGCTGCTATTTTGCCGCAGCCAGCGCCGGCGCCGGCGTCGCGAAGGCGGGCATGATCTCGCGGGCAAACCGCCGGATATTGGCGATCGAGCCGCCGAAATTGATCAGTACGTATTCGACCCCGCCTTGCCGCAGCGCTTCGATCTGCCGCGCGATCCGGTCGGGCGTGCCGAAGATCGCGGTCTCGTCGCACAGGCGGCGCACCTCGGCCTCGTCGTGGCGCGCGAAGCGCTCGCGCCGGTCGCCGGGGCGCTCGGCCAATTTGTTGATGCGCAGGTGACCCTGGAAGCGGCGGACGTAAGCGGCTTCCAAGTCCTCCGGCGTGTCGGCGAAATGCACGGCGCGCGCGACGCCGGCCGACATCGGGTCCCAGGCGCGGCCGCGCGCCTCGCTGTCGCGGCGGAACTGCGCGACATGGCGCAATACGTCGTCGGCGAGATCGTACTGGCCGAGCAGCAGGTTGTAGCCGCGCTCGGCGACCTGGCGGACCGAGCGCTCGCTGCCGGCGCCCATCCAGAACGGCGGGTGCGGCCGCTGCGCCGTGGGCGGCTCGACGATGATGTTGTCGTACTGCCAGTAACGACCGTTGTGGCTGAACGGCGTGTCGGAGACGAAGGCGCGGGAGATGACCTCCATCGCCTCGTCGAAGCGCGGCTCGGCCTCTTCCATCGCGACGGAAAAGCCGGCGAATTCGTTGTAGCGGTAGCCCTTGCCGATACCGAAATCGAGCCGGCCGCCGCTCAACAGATCGAGCGTCGCGGCCTGTTCGGCGAGCAGCACCGGGTTGTGCCACGGCAGCACCAGGACGGCGGTGCCGAGGCGCAGCCGCGTCGTGCGCGCCCCGAGCCAGGTCAACAGGTTGAGACTGGCCGAGACCTGCCCGAAGCCGGTGAAATGGTGCTCGACGACAAATGTCGAATGAAAACCGAGCGCTTCGGCCTCGACATTATTCTCGATCCATTCGCGGAAGCCCTGGCTGCTGTCGGTCAACTCGGCGCCGGGAGCGGGGCGGCGCGCCTGGGCGCTGCCGAACAATCCGAACCGCATTGTCGCGTGCTCCTGTGAATCCGCCTCCAAGGTAAGCGCGGCGCTGCAATATGCCAAATGCCGCTATTCTATCGCCGCCATAGCGAAGCGGCATTGCTGGTCGGGCGTCAGCTCGACGCTGACCGGGCGCGAATTCGTGTAGAATGGGCGCGGTGCGGAAGGCGAGGAGCGGATGGCAGGGCGTTCGTCCCGGATGAGGATGCGGCGGCCGCGGGTGCGGATGCGGCGGCGGATCACGCCGCTGTCGATCAACCGCATGCTGCCCAGCGTCCTGACGCTGCTCGCGCTGTGCGCCGGCATGACGGCGATCCGCTTCGCGATCAACGGCAAATTCCAGTACGCGGTGTTCACGCTGATCGCTGCCGGCATTTTTGACGGGCTCGACGGCCGCCTCGCGCGGCTCCTCAACGCGACCTCGCGGTTCGGCGCCGAACTCGACAGCCTGTCCGACTTTATCAGCTTCGGGGTCGCGCCGGCCGCTCTCCTCTACCTGTGGACGATGGCGCAATGGCACAGCCTCGGTTGGGCCATCGTGCTGTTCTATACGGTGTGCTGCGCGCTGCGCCTCGCGCGCTTCAATACCGAGCTGTCGGCCGAACCGCCGCCGGCGTGGCGCGCCAATTTCTTCAGCGGCGCGCCGGCGCCCGCCGGCGCCGGCCTGTTGATGCTGCCGATGTTTTTCGGCTTCGAGTGGGGCGATTGGATCGCCCGCTCGCCGTATCTGAACGGCATCTGGATCACCGGCATCGCGCTGTTGATGGTCAGCACGGTGCCGACCGTGTCGTTGAAGCGGATCCGCATCCCGCATCATTTTGTCGTGCCGACGCTCTTGGGGATCGGTGTCGTGACCGCGTTTTTCACGACCGCACCGTGGCCGACGCTGATCGGCATCGCCGCGGTCTATCTCGGCTCGATCCCGCTGACGGTGCATGCCTCCCGGCAGCTGCGCCGCGCGAGCGCGGCTGCGGCCGGCGAGCCTGCCGCCCGTGCGCCGACCGTGCCGCCGACGAGCCTGCCCGCCATGCCGCGGCGCCCGCAGCCGCGCGACATCGCGCCGCCGCCCGGCGAATGGCGCCATTAATAAAGCGTCACGCGACCGCCGATGCGCAATGCAACTGAGCAACGGTTTCCACCGACCGTTAACCGAGAGAATTACTCTTAAAGACTGACGACAAAACGCGATAATGCGCCGTTGATTCGGCAGCGCCCGGCTGGCGGCGGGGATATAAGAATCGCCAGGTGTTGAGGTGGGCAGGACAATGTTCTCTCTAGCCGCCGGTCATTGGGTTGCAATCATGGTTATGATTGCTGTCGCTTGGTGTATCGCGAGGATGGCGCGAAAAGACAGAAACGCGATCAAGATTTTACTTGGGGTGTTGCTGAGTTTTGGAATTTATGAATTATTCCTGCATGGCAGTCCAGTTGGCGTGGCGACGGAATCGCGGCCGCTGTCTCACTGGATCTTGACGAGCATGGGATTAGGTCAACATCTCGTGGGGCATTGATCTCAGTAATCTGCGGTGCCGACCGGGCACCGTTCGAGCGACGGGTCCATCGCGATCTCCGTTCGGCCGTGTTATCGTGAATCCAGCGAGCGCGCCGCCGAGCAACCTCGACTGGCGCCACCGCCCGGAAGACAAGGACCGTCATGAGCGACACGGACGAGGCGGAGCGCTTCGGCTTTGCGCCCGACATCGATGCGCCGATCCCGTACTTGCAGCGCATTCGCGATTATTACCGGGGGCTCGGCTACGGCGCGCCCTATCGCTGGGCGCATTATGCCGAGGTGCCGTTCGCGCCGATGCGAACCCCGGTGCCTGCGGCGCGCATCGCGCTGGTCACGACGGCGGCGCCCTATCGGCCCGATGCGGGCGACCAGGGCCCCGGTGCGCCCTATAACGCCGCCGCCAAATTCTACGAGGTCTATTCCGGCGACAGCGCCGTCGATCACGATCTGCGCATCTCGCATGTTGCCTATGACCGCGACCACACGAGCGCGCAAGATTCCAACAGCTGGTTCCCGCTGCCGGCACTGCGCCGGTTCGCGGCCGCGGGGCGCATCGGCGGGATGGCGCCGCGCTTCCACGGCATGCCGACCAACCGCAGCCATCGCACGACGTTGGAGCGCGACTGCCCGGAACTGCTGCGGCGGATGCGCGAGGACAAGGCGGAGGCCGCTGTCCTTGCCGCCATCTGCCCGGTGTGCCACCAGACCGTGAGTCTGGCCGCACGCCACCTCGAAGCCGCCGGCATCCCGACCGTCATCCTCGGCTGCGCCAAGGACATCGTCGAATTTGTCGGCGTGCCGCGGTTGCTGTTCAGCGATTTTCCGCTCGGCAATCCGGCCGGCCGGCCGGGCGACCAAGCGTCGCAGGAGTTTACGCTCGGCCTCGCGCTGCGCCTGTTGGACGCGGCGCCGGGGCCGCGCACGACCGTGCAGTCGCCGCTGCGCTGGGCGGACGATCCGGGCTGGAAGCTCGACTATTCGAACATCGCCCGGCTGTCGCCGGCGGAGATCGCCCGCCGTCGCGCCGAATTCGACCGCCAGAAGGAGGTCGCCAAATCCGTCCGCACCGAGGGCTGAACGCCGGCCTCAGTGGCGCAGGAAATAGACCCGGCGCAATTGTTCGCGGAAGCTGGCGCTGGCGCCGATCGCGTCCTTGAAATCCGCCTCGCCCAAGACGTAGGCTTCGAGCGGCTGGGTGGCGACGACGTTGGCGTTGCGGGGATTGCCGGAGAGCAGCGCCAATTCGCCGAAGAACTCGCCGGCGCCAAGACGCGCGACCTCATGGCCGCTGCGCTCGATCCGGACCTCGCCTTCGGAGATCAAAAACAGGTCGTGGCCGGCCTCGCCTTCGCGGATCACGATCTCGTCGGGCATGTAATGCTGCCGGCGCATGCGCTCGGCGACATGCGTCAACTCGGTCGGCGTCAGCGCCTTGAACACATCGACATCCTTCAGGAATTCGCAGATGCGCAACGCGTCGTTGAGGATCACGTCGGAGACGATGCGGCCGTCGACCATGTGCACGAGGCGGTCGGCCAATTCGATGATGCGATGGTCGTGCGTCACCATCAGGATCGCGGTGCCGTGGTCGACCGTCAGCTCCTTGAACAATCGCACGACGTTGCGCGTCGAATCGGGATCGAGCGCGGCGGTCGGCTCGTCGGCCAGGACGAGCTTTGGGCGGTTGGCGAGCGCGCGGGCGATCGCCACCCGCTGCCGCTGCCCACCGGACAGCGCGCGCGGTTTGTGATCGATGCGGTGGCCGAGACCCAGGCGGTCGAGCATCGCGACGCCGCGCGCCCGCATCTCCGCCGCCGAATTGCGGCCGGCGAGTTGCAGCGCCATCTTGACGTTTTCGTAGGCGCTCAACGCCTCGAACAGATTGTGCATCTGAAAGATGAAGCCGATATCGCGGCGCACCCTCAGCAGCGACCCCGGGTCGAGCCGCGCCAGATCGTGGCCCAGCACCTCGACTCGCCCCTGCTGCAGCGAGCGCAGCGCGCCGATCAGCGTCAACAATGTCGTCTTGCCCGAGCCTGACGGGCCGGTCATCACGACGAGCTGTCCGGGCGCGATGTCGAGGGCGATGTCGAACAGCACCTGAAAGCGCGCCTCGCCCGCGCCATAGAAAAAATTGACGCCTTCGGCCCGCGCCAGCAGTCCGTTGGACGCCGGCTGCCGATCCGCGGCAAGGAGGATCGTGTCGGGAGCCGCGGCCATCAGAAGACCGCGGCCGGATCGAGCGTGACGACGCGGCGGATCGCGAAGCCGGCCGAGAGGAGGCACATGCCGAGCGTCAATGCGAGACTGAGCAAGGTCTGGGCGAGCGTCATGCGCAGCGGCAACAGCGCAATGTTGCCGATGATCCGATAAACGACGAGGCACAACAGCCAAGCCGGTACGTAAGCCGCGAGCGCCGACAACGCCGCCTGCGCGAACACGACCCGGACGAGATAGAACGTGCGATAGCCCATGCCTCTCAATGTCGCGTATTGCGGCAGCTGATCCGCCAAGTCGGTGTAAACGACCTGGTAGGAAATCAACATGCCGACAATAAATCCGACGAGCGCGCCCATCCAGAAGATCGGCCCGGCCGACGACAGGTTGGCCTGAAACGCGCGCTCGAACGCGATCAGCTGCGGCTTTGTCAGGACGCGCAGCCGCGCCGGCAATGCGGCGCGCAAGGCGGCCGCCACGCGCGCCACGTCGGCCCCCGGCTTGGTCCGGATGACGCCGAACTCGATCGGCACCGCGGCCAGGCGGGCGGCACTGCCGGCCGACAGCCGCGCGTAGGTGGCGGCGCTCATCATGACGGTGCCGTCGCTCATGAAATCGGGGCTGAGCACAAAACCGCCGACGATATGCACCGGATGACCGTTGATCTCGGTCTCCTTGGCGGCGCTCGCCATGCCGAGAAACGAGCGGGCACGGCGATCGACGACGACCGAATCGGGCTGTTCGAGCCGCGCGCTTTCCGCCCGGATTGCCGGCAGCAGAAACGGCGGATGCGCGGGATCGAACGCGAACACCTGGATCACATACGATTTGTCGTCGCTCGGGCTCTTCCAGAAAAAGTGCTGCCAGGAGGCATAGAGCGGCGCGACGCTTGCCACACCGGCCACGCCGCGCGCCGCGGTGAGGTCCGCGGGCGGGAACGGGTCTTCGCTGCCGAAGCGGTATTTCGTCTTGTTCATGACGACGATGTTGGCGTCCAGCTGCCGCACGATGGCGAGCGAGGCATCATAAAATGCCCGTTCGAAACCGAGCTGCACCAGCATCAACAGCACTGCAAAGCCGATGCCGGCGATCGAACGGGCGAGGCGCCGCTTGTTGGCAACAAGGTTGCGCCAGGCGAGCGGCACCGATCGCGTCTGCGGAACGATATCGGCCGGCATTCCGCGCCGTCAGAAGATGTCGGCAGGGTCGGCGCGCCGCAGGCGGGCGAGCGAGAACAGAGCCGAGCCGACCGCCATCGCGGTCGCGGCTGCGAACACGCCGCCGAGTTCGGCGCCGTTCAATGTCACCGGCAGCAGCGTCTCGCCGCGGATCAGCGAATACAGGCCGAACGCCGCGCCGAGCGCCGGCAGGAAGGCGACGAGCATGATCAGGAGGGCCTCGGCGAGCACGATCGCGCCGAGCGTGCGGTTGCGGTAGCCGATCGCCTTCAGCATTGCGAATTGCGGCAATTGCCGGGCGATCTGCGTCGCCAGCGTCTGATAGAGGATCATCAGGCCGACGATAAACGCGATGACCAGCCCCGAGCCGAAGATGACGCCGGTCGCGGTCTTCGTCGTCCAATAGGCGACCTCATGCCGGGTCAGCCCGGCGCGGGTGAAGATCCGCATGTCCGCCGGCAATGCCCGGCGCAGCGCCGCCGCGACCCGGTCCGGGTCGGCGCCGGCGCGCAGCGTGATGAGGCCGAGATTGACCTCTTCCGGCGAGCGATGCGACAGGATGCGGAAGAAATTCGTCGGATCGACCAGCACGACGCCGAGTCCGAGAAAACCCGTGCCGAGCGTGTATTCGCCGCCGATCGTCATCTTGCGGCCGTTGAGATCGACCGTCCGCCCGGTCGTCAGCGGTCCGAAGATCGACCGGGTGGAGCTGTCGACCAGCAACGTGTCGGCGCGTTGCAGCACGGCAGTCTGGCGTGTGATGCCGGGAACCGCAAAGGCCCGCGAGCGCGGATCGAAGCCGACCGCCGTGACGTCGACGCGCGGCCCGCCCTTCGGGTCCTGCCATTTCGCATCGCCGAGATAGACCGGCGTCGCCGCGGCGACGCCGGGCACGCTTTCCGCGGTTGCCAGCGCCGCTTGCGGGAACTGCCACGACTGGCCCATGAACACGTAGCGGGTCGAGCACAGCAGCAGATCGAAGCGCATATTGTCGTACATCAGCATGCCGCCCTGCGGCACCGCGATAAAGAAACCGAGCTCGACAAAGATCAGCACGATCGCGACAAACACGCCGCCGACCGCCAGCGCCGTGCGGCCTCTCTGGTGATTGAGCACTCTCCAGGCAACCTGAAGCGGCACCGGGCGACGATCCTCAACGCGCGCGATTGCCGCACCGTATACCGCATCTGCGCTGGTTGCCCTACCCAATCGGCGGGCGCGCCGCCGCCCTGGCCTACAGTTTTTCCAGCATCGCCTCGGCGCTGGAGATGCCGTATTCGCCCGACGGCTCGACGTTCAAGGCCGTAACGACGCCGTCTTCGACCAGCATCGCATAACGCTGCGAACGCACGCCCATGCCGGCGCCGGTGCGGTCGAGTTCGAGGCCGATCGCTGTCGTGAAGTCGGCGCTGCCGTCGCCGAGCATGACGAGCCGCTCGGCGCCGTGCTCCTTGCCCCAGGCATCCATGACAAAGGCGTCGTTGACCGCGAGGCAGGCGATCGTATCGACCCCCTTGGCCTTCAGCGCCGCCGCGTTCGTCACATAGCTCGGCAGGTGGCGCTGCGAGCAGGTGCGGGTATAAGCGCCCGGCACCGCGAACAGCACGACCTTCTTGCCCTTGAAGAAATCGTCGCTCGCAACCTGCTGCATGCCTTCCGTTGTCAAATAGCGCAGCGTTACCGACGGCACCCGATCGCCGACCCTGATGGTCATCGTTGCCTCCTCTTCCACGTTGTAAAAAGCGTCATCACGAGCAAAGCGAAGCGATCCCGGCCGGATTGCTTCGTCGCTCCGCTCCTCGCAATGACGGCAAGGTTCACCCAATTCATCTCTGCTCGATGTGGAACACGGCCTTGCCGGGGACCCGGCGGCCGCGCAGCAGCGGACCGACCTGCGGCAGATCGCGCCAATCGTGTTCGACGATGCGCGGCTTGAGCGACCCGTCGGCGACGAGCGAGGCGAGCAGCGCCAAATCGGGGCCGAACCGCTCCTCCGGTTCCGACGTGAAATAATGGAACGCCTGAAGGCGGGCGTTCTGGTGCTCGCCGAATTCGCGGAAATCGATGTCGGTCGCCTCGCCCGAGGAGTTGCCGAACGCGACGACCGTTCCCTTCGCCTCGATCAGCCGGATCGCCGCCTTCAGCGAGGCGCCGCCGGCCGCTTCGAGGATCAGCGCGAAGCGGCCATCGGCGTCTTCGATGTTCGTGACGATCGCGGCGGCGCCGAGACCGTCGAGCACGCCGGCGCGCTCGGCTCCGCCGACCACCGCGGTCACGCGCGCGCCGGAACGCGCAGCCAATTGCACCGCGAGGTTGCCGACCCCGCCGGCCGCGCCGGTAACGAGCACGCGCTTGCCGAGGAGCGGCGCGCCGTGCCGCAAGGTGCGCAGCGCCGTCAGCCCGGCCACCGGCAATGCCGCGGCGGTGGCGAACGACACAGTGTCCGCGATCGGTGCGATGCGGTGCGCCGGCGCCGCGGCGCGATCGGCCCAGCCCTCCCAATCGCACAGCGCGACGACCCGCGTGCCGGCCGGCGGACCATTGCCGTCGGCGGCGGCGCGGATTACAACGCCGGCGATATCCTGTCCCGGTCGCCACCCCTCCGGGCGCGCCTGAAACAGCCGCAATTCGCCGCGGTTCAGCGAAAACGCATGCACCGCAACGATGGCCTCGTTCGGTTTCGGCTCAGGCTCCGGCACGTCGCGGATCGCGACCGGCTGCGGCCCTCCGGGCGTATTGACGACGGCGAGCAACGACTTCCCTCCCGCGTCATGGCCGGGCTTGACCCGGCCATCCACGAAGACCTCGACACGATCCCCGGGTCTAGCCCGGGGATGACGTTGCGCGGCCTGTCGGCCGCTTAACGTCAGTTCAGCCGCAAATCGGTAATGTGCTTCGGATCGGGTTTCAATTCGCCCTTTTCGACCCGCGTCACGATGTCGGTCAGGATGCGGTTGGTCGGGGTCGGCAGGCCGAGTTCATTGCCCTTGCGGCACACGAAGCCGTTGAGGAACTCGATCTCGGTGCGGCGGCCCTTGACCATGTCCTGCCCCATCGACGGGCGGTGCTCGCCGCCGCCGGAGCGGCCTGCTTCGGCGAGGCGGTGTTCGTCGATCGTGCGCTGCGCCTCCGGGTCGCCCTCGCCGGCGCGC
>DATJUL010000513.1:0-4264 GCA_035502295.1 Allostellaceae bacterium
ATGATTACGCCGCCGCAGGGCCGATCGGCGGCGCTTCCAGCGGAATCTAGGCCGCCTCCATGATGCGCCGCCGGCGCGCCGCCTGCTCGGGCGTGCCGACGCCGCGCGCGGCGTCGGGCAGGGAGCCATCAGGGCGCTCGTCGCGCGACAATCTTGCCCCGCGCCCGACACAACGTTACCGTCAGCTAGACGAAACAATCGGCGAAGAGGCACGCATCGCGTTTTGCCTCCATAATCAATTTTATCTTTATAAATAGGAATCTAATAAAGCGCGCCGCCCGCCGGCGTTTCTCGACCCGCTGCCATGCCTCACGTGCCATGTCGGCAATGGCGGCTTACCAAGCTGGTGCTGGGGGTCAGCGAGATCGGCGGCTTCGTGCGCTGCGGCGACGATGCCCGGCGGGATGCCTGCGTAATCACCCAGGTAGTGCAACGAGATGTGCAGACGCTCCAATGCGAACGGCTCGCCTTTCAGTCCGAGTTCGTCACGCAAGTGCCGCGCAAGTTGTGCGATACGCGCGGCGGCGCTCATATCCGGCAAGATCGCGAAGACGAGCCCATCCGTGGACCGGAAGGTGGCATCAAACCCCATGAGCGACAACTGCTCGGACATACCGCTCGCACTTCCAAGGACCGGCCAAACGACCCCGTATCTTATATCAGTCGCCCACAGCGGTCGTCACCAGATGGTTACTGCTCGACTGCGCCTCCTTGCTTTGCGCTGATAAATCATCGCGTTACGATGCGTTGCGCGAATCGAGGGGGAGTGACCGGGAGGGCGGCGCTCAGCGGGCCCGCGGGTGGGCGGCGTCATAGACGGCGAGGAGGTGAGTAGTGTCGACCGAGGTGTAGCGCTGCGTGGTGGACAGGCTGGCATGGCCCAAGAGTTCCTGGATCGCGCGCAGGTCGCCGCCGCCGGCCAGGAGGTGCGTCGCAAAGCTGTGGCGGAGCGCGTGCGGCGTCGCATGCTCGGGCAGGCCGAGCGCCGCCCGCAGCTGCGCCATGCGGCGCTGCACGAGGCGCGGGCTGAGTGCCCCGCCGCGCGCCGCGACGAACAGCGGTCCGTCGGCGGGAAGCGGATGACAGGAAGCGACATACTCGGCAACCGCCTGCCGCACGGCCGGCAGGACGGGCACGAGACGCTCTTTGCCGCCCTTGCCCCGGATCGCGATCTGCTCGGCCAATGGCGCGTCGCGGCGGCGCAGGCCGAGCGCCTCGGAAATCCGCAACCCGCAGCCCCACAGCACGGTCAGGACCGCGATGTCGCGCTTCGCCTGCCAGACGCTGCCCACGAGCTCGCCCGGCGCCGCGACGAGTTCGGCGGCGTCGGCGACCGGCAACCCCTTCGGCACGCTTTTCGGCAGCCGCGGCGCGCGCAACACGGCGAGCGCCGGTGCCGCGGCGAGGCCGCGCCGCTCGGCAAAGCGCATAAAGCTGCGCACGACCGACAGCCCGCGCGCCAGCGAGCTGCGCTCGACTCGGCCCGCGCGATGGGCAAGGTAGGCGCGGAGATCGGCCGGTGCGAGGCGCGCGAAGGTCGCCAGCGCCGGCGCCTCGCCGAGGTGACTGGTCAGGAAGTCGAGAAAGACGGCGAGGTCGCGGCCGTAGGCGGCGAGCGTATGCGGCGAGGCGCGCCGCTCGGCGCCGAGCCATTGCAGCCACTGCCCGATTGCGCCGCGCAAATCGTCCGCGGCTGAAAACCGGGCGAGCGGCGGCGGCTCGGGCGGCCGCGCAACGCTCACCCGCGCGGGGTCAGCCATTGCGCGATCGTGATGCCGACGACGCGGGCGAGAAACGCCAGGAGTTCGGTGCCCTGCCCGGGCTGGAAACGGTCGGGCTGGCGCGTGCCGATGCACAAGACGCCGAGCGGCGCACCGCGCCCGAAGCCGAGGCGCAGCAACGCCTGCGCGCGCACGAGGCCGGCGGCGCCGCCGAACAGCGCCGCCTCGCCCGGCGTATCGGCGCGCAGCAGCACCTCGCGCTCGGCTCCGAGCAGCGCGTCGATCGCGCCGGCCGGCAACAACCGGATGCCCTGCACACCAAGCCGCGCGGCCGGCACGGCGCTTTCGACGCCGATCGTGACGACATCGACATCGAGCAGCACGGCAAGATCGGTCGTCACGGTCTGCAGCAACTGCTCGAAGCTGCCGGCCGCAACCGCCGCCAGGACCGCCTTGTGCACCCGGCCCTGGCTTGCCAGAGTGGCGCGGCCGGCGGTGATCAGGTTGCGCTGCTCCGCCGTCAGGCGCGCCAGGTCGCGGCGCAGCTGCTCGATATGGAAATGCTGGAAATCGAACACATCGGCGCCGAGTTCGCGGTGCGCCGCGCCCAACGCGCGCAGCGCCTCGGGATGGCGATCGAGAAAATCGGGATGGCGGCGCAGATACGCGACGACCTCGCGGCCGCTGATTTCGCGCGACCCCTCGGGCGCGGGCGCGGCCGCGGCCTCGCGCACGGCGCGCCGGGAGCGCTCGGCCTGTGGGATGTCGCGCGGGCGATCGGCCACGACAGCCGCTACCTTGCGCCGCCGACGAGCGGCGGCATCACGGATCGCGGCGCAACAGCGAGCGTCATCATCAAACCGCACCCAATCCCGGCAGCAGCGCCGGCGGGCCGAGTGTAGCGATGCCCGGCTGCGCTGCCAACTCTCGGCCTGCGGCCACGTCTGCACAAGCGCCCCTGAGCGCCGGCCGCGTGCAGGTCATGCTGCCGTTGCCGCTGCCGGCGGCGCTCGATTATGGCCTGCCGCCGGACGCGGCGCTGCCCGAGCCGGGCAGCTTTGTGCGCGTCGAACTCGGTTCGCGGCGCATCATCGGCGTCGTGTGGGGAGAAGCCGCGGCCGACGAGACGCCGGCCGCGCGGCTGAAGCCGGTCATCGAAATCCTGCCGGCGCCGCCGCTGCGGCCCGAATTGCGGCGCTTCATCGAACGCGTCGCGGCTTACACGCTGGCCGCGCCCGGCGCGGTCCTGCGCATGGCGATGAGCGTCGAGGAGGCGCTGTTGCCGCCGCCGCCGCGCCGGGTGTGCGCCGCGACCGCGGCGGGCCTCGCGGCACTCGCCGAAGCAAGCAAGGATAGGAGACTGACGGCGGCGCGGCGGCGGGTGCTGGCGGCGCTGCGCGACGGTGCCGGCACGGTCGCCGAGGTCGCGCGCCGCGCCGGCTGCACCGCCGGCGTCGTGCGCGGGCTCGTCGCCGCGGGCCTCGTCGAGGAGCGGCTGCTGCCCGGCGATCCGCCACCGCCGGCGCCGCGCTGGGATCTCGTCGGCCCGGCGCTGTCGGCCGACCAGACGCGTGCCGCCCGGCGGCTCGTCGAGCGCACCGAGGCAGGCGGGTTCAGCGTCACGGTGCTCGACGGGGTCACCGGCTCGGGCAAGACAGAAACCTATTTCGCGGCGATCGCGGCGGTGCTGGCGGCGGGGCGGCAGGTGCTCGTGCTGCTGCCGGAAATCGCGCTCGGCGCGCAATGGCTGGAGCGCTTCCGCCAGCGCTTCGGGACGGCGCCGGCCGAGTGGCATTCCGACCTGCGCGACGCCCAGCGCCGCGACACCTGGCGGGCGGTCGCCGCGGGCCGGGCGCGCGTCGTCGTCGGCGCCCGTTCGGCCTTGTTCCTGCCGTTCGCCGAACTCGGCCTCGTCGTCGTCGATGAGGAGCATGACCCGTCTTACAAGCAGGATGATGGGGTGCCCTATCAGGCGCGCGACATGGCCGTGCTGCGCGCCTCGCTGGCGCGCGTCCCGATCGTGCTGGTGTCGGCGACGCCGTCGCTCGAAACCGTCGTCAACATCGCGCGCGGCCGTTACGAACGGGTGTCGCTGCCGGAGCGCCATGCCGGCGCGGCGATGCCGCAAATCGCGCTCGTCGACATGCGGCGCGAGCGCCTCGCGCCGGGCCGCTTCCTGTCAGCGCCGCTCGCCGATGCGCTCGCCGCGACGCTGGCGGACGGCGAGCAGGCGCTCCTCTTCCTCAACCGCCGAGGCTATGCGCCGCTGACGCTGTGCCGTGCCTGCGGCCATCGCCTGCAATGCCCGAGCTGCACCGCCTGGCTGGTCGAGCACCGCTTCACCGCGCGCCTCGTGTGCCACCACTGCGGCCACGCCGAGCCGGTGCCGCGGCTGTGCCCGCAATGCCTGGCGGGCGGCACGCTGGTGCCGTGCGGGCCGGGGGTCGAGCGGCTGAAGGAGGAGGTCGCGGCGCGCTTTCCCGAGGCGCGCATTGCGCTGATGGTCAGCGACCTGCTGTCCGGCCCGCGCGCCGCGGCCGACC
>DATJUL010000514.1:0-6503 GCA_035502295.1 Allostellaceae bacterium
CTCGTCCTGGGGGCTGCCGTAGCACAAATGATAGCCGAGTTCGACCGGCTCGGGCACCGCGTCGCCGATCTCGCGCAATACCGCGATCGTCTCGTCGCGGAAATCGACCGGGCCCCGGTCGTAATAACCCTCCCAGGCCAGCACCTCCTGGCACACGTCCCATTGCACGGCGAGGCGGTCATTGGGCACGGCGCGGGCGATCGCCGCGACCTCGCCCGTCAGGTGCTGCGTCAGCGCCGGCAGGATGCGCGGGCGGTCGCTTGGCACCATGTTGTTGTAAACGGGCGCGATCGGCGTCGGCAGCGATACCTGGAATTTGACGCCCTGCGGGATCGCGCCTTCCCGCTGCAATCGCTCGAACAGCGCCCACGACTGGGTCGCCATGTCGGCGTACCCGGTATGAAACGTCGCCGGGTCGGGCGTGGCGCCGGGCTTGACGCGCAGCCGCGCGATTTCGCGAATGAGCTTGCCGTCCCATTGGGTGAATTGAAACGGCGGCACGTCGTGCGCGACCTCGATCGCCGGGTTGTCGGCCAGCACCTGCTGCAAGAACCTGATCCAGGTCTTGCGGATGCCGGTCTCGCCGTCCGGCAGGCGCTTGAGATACGGCCCGGTCGCCGCCGACAGCGTGCGGAACACGGTCTCGGCGTCGGGCAGCGGGATGCTGCCGACAAAATGCACGATCGGCTTCGGCTGCTGCGTCGTATTCATCGTGTCCTCCCGGAGTGGCTACACCAGCTGCACCGGCGCCGGGTATTGCGCGACAAGGCCGTCCGATGTCAGCAGCGTGATACCTTCTACAATACTTTGGGCGATCAGCAGCCGATCGAACGGATCCTTGTGGATCGGCGGCAGTCCGTCGATCGCGGCGGCGTGCTCGCCCGTGATCACCAGCTCGCGATATCCGTTGTTCAGCAGCCCACGTCGCAGCAGGCGCGCATCCAACTCGAAACCCCGGCGGCGCAGGGCTCGCTTGATCGCGACCTCCCAAAGGCTGACGGCACTGAACGACAGTTCGTTTGTTGGATCGTCAATGAGCTTGCGGGCGTCGGAGGACAGGCGCGCGACCTGCCCGGCCGCCCATATAAGCAAGTGCGTATCGAGCAGCAGCCTCACTTCTCGCCATAGAACAGTTTTTCGATCTCGTCGGCGCACATCGTGTCGAAATCGTCGGGAACAGAGATTTGCCCGGTCAGAAAACCAAGCCGTTTCGTCTCGCCGGTCGGCGAGGCGTCGAGCGGCACCACCTTGACGAGCGGTTTGCCGGCCTTGGCGATAATAAAGGGTTCACCCTGTGCGGCGCGGTCGACGAGGCGCGACAGATGCGTCTTAGCTTCATGAATGTTGACGGTTCGCATCAATC
Source organism: Allostellaceae bacterium (assembly GCA_035502295.1). Lineage (GTDB taxonomy): Bacteria > Pseudomonadota > Alphaproteobacteria > ATCC43930 > CGMCC-115725 > DATARH01. The sequence continues at coordinate 1,364 of DATJUL010000514.1, forward strand.
CGCACTTGACTAGATGAAGTGAACTTAGTCCACCAGGCCGGCGGCCGCAAGCACCCGCGGGCACGTCCGTCAGAGCGCCGGTGCGATATCGGTGTGGGCGAAATCATCGCCCTTGAACAACAGCGGCTCGCCGGTCGCGCGGGCCAGCGCATAGGCAAAACAGTCGCCGAAATTAAGGCGCGCCGGATGGCCGCGGCCGCGGCCGTAATCGCGATAGGCTTGGCGGGCGATTCTCGCTTGATCCTCGGTGACGGGCTCGATAACGATGTAGAGTTCCGCCATCAAATCGTCGAGTCGCCGACTGGCGATCGGGTCGCGTCGGCCATCAATGACGATCGCGGCTTCCAGAAAGTTGGCGGCCGACATCCGGCACTGCGCAGCGGCATCCGCAGCGGTCGCGAAGGCCGGAGCCTCGGGTTCGTCCTGCAAGATCGCGATTATTGCCGAGGTATCAACAATCACGCGGTAAGCCCGTTTTCTCGTCGTAGAGGAGGGCATCGTGATCAAGAGAGCGATAAGCCTCGCCGAGATGAGCCGCGCAATCCCGTCCGATGGCGAGAAGTCGCTGCACACGGTTCTCGGTCTGATCCCGTTTGAGCCGGTCGAGGCGCTCTCGCAAGGCAGCGATCACGGCCTTCGTCATGCTCTCGCCGGTCCGCTCGGAAAGCTCGCGCGCCAACCGGTAGGCCTCGTCGCTCTTGAGGTTCAAGCTCGTGTGATAAGGCATTCTACCATTTTCCCCGTCCATTCTACCTATATAAGCCCGACGTAACCCATAGGACAATGACCGGCGGTGCTGCGCGGAGGGAAGGATGATCAGTCTCGCCGAGACCTGTCGCCGGGCGCTGGAACGGCCGCAGGAATTCTGGGCCGAAGCGGCCGACGCGATCGATTGGGACAGGCGCTGGGAGTGCGTGCTCGACGACAGCCGGCCGCCGTTCTATCGTTGGTTTGCCGGCGGCCGGCTCAACACATGCTGGAATGCGCTCGACCGGCATGTCGCGGCCGGGCGCGGCGAGCGGATTGCGCTCATCTGGGACAGCCCGGTCACTCAGCAGGTCCAGCGCTTCACCTATCGCGAGCTGCGCGATCGCACCGCGCGGGTCGCCGGACTGCTGCGGGGGCTCGGCGTCCAACCCGGCGACCGGGTGCTGATCAATATGCCGATGGTGCCGGAAGCGGCGATCGCGATGCTCGCCTGCGCCCGCATCGGCGCCGTTCATTCGGTCGTGTTCGGCGGGTTTGCCGCGCACGAATTGGCGACCCGCATCGACGACGCGCGACCGCGCGTCGTGCTCGCGGCCTCCTGCGGCATCGAAACCAACCGCGTCATCCCCTACAAACCGCTGCTCGACGCCGCGATTGCGGAGGCGCGCGCCAAGCCCGAAGCCGTCGTCGTATTGCAGCGGCCGATGAGCTGGGCCGACCTCATACCCGGCCGCGACCATGACTGGCAGGAGCTGGAAGCGGCCGCGCGGCCGGCCGACTGCGTGCCGGTCGCGGCGACCGACCCGCTTTACATTCTCTATACGTCGGGCACGACCGGCGTGCCGAAAGGCGTCGTGCGCGACAATGGCGGGCACGCCGTCGCCCTCCAATGGTCGATGCGCCACGTCTATGGCGTCGCGCCGGACGAGGTGTTCTGGACCGCCTCCGATGTCGGCTGGGTCGTCGGCCATTCCTATATCGTCTACGCCCCGCTGATCCATGCCTGCACCTCGGTCATGTACGAAGGGAAGCCGGTCGGCACGCCCGATGCCGGCGCCTTCTGGCGGGTCATCGCCGAGCACGACGTGCGGGTGTTTTTCACCGCGCCGACCGCCTTCCGCGCGATCAAGCGCGAGGACCCCGAGGGCAAACTGATCCGCGCCCGCGACCTCTCGCGTTTCCGCGCGCTCTTCCTCGCCGGCGAGCGCGCCGACCCGCCGACCGTGCAATGGGCCGAGGAGGTATTGCGCGTGCCGGTCATCGACCATTGGTGGCAGACCGAGACCGGCTGGCCGATCGGCGCCAATTGCCTCGGCATCGAAAGGCTGCCGGTAAAGCACGGCTCGTGCACAAAGGCGGTGCCGGGCTGGGACGTGCGGGTCCTCGAGGCCGACGCGGTCGGCGAGGCGAAGGAGCTGAAACCGGGCAAAATCGGCGCCTTGGCGATCAAACTGCCGCTGCCGCCGGGCGCGCTGCCGACATTGTGGCAGGCCGACGAGCGCTTTGTTGCCTCCTATCTCAGCGCCTATCCCGGCTATTACCAGACCGCCGATGCCGGCCTCATCGACACGGACGGTTATATCCACGTCATGACCCGCACCGACGACATCATCAATGTCGCGGCGCATCGTTTGTCGACCGGCGAGATCGAGGAGGTCGTCGCGGCGCATCCCGATGTCGCCGAATGCGCGGTCATGGGCGTTGCCGATCAATTGAAGGGCCAGGTGCCGCTGGGTCTTCTCGTGCTGAAGGCCGGCGTCAACCGGCCGACGAGCGCGATCGAGGGCGAGGTCGTTCAGCTGGTGCGCGACCGCATCGGCCCGCTCGCCAGCTTCAAGGCGGCGATCGTTGTCGAGCGCTTGCCGAAGACCCGCTCCGGCAAAATCCTGCGCGGCACGATGCGGGCGATCGCCGACGGCGAGGAATACCGCATGCCCGCGACGATCGACGATCCCGCCATCCTGCCCGAGATCGGCGAGGCGCTGGCCCGCGCCGGCTACCCGGCGAAAGGATAGCAGTCGCCTTGCCCTCGTGCCGATCGGCGTCAGCCAGGAGTCATTTCTTGCGGCCGTAGAGGCCGACGATCTGTCCCTTGGCCAGCGTGTTGAAATGCAGGTTGAAGCCGACGACCGCGCCGGACGAGTCGGCGGTGAGCGGCAGTTTGGCGACTTTCACCGCATAGACCGTGATGTGGTAATGGTGCGCCCGGCCGGGCGGCGGGCACGGTCCGCCGTAATGGGAGAAGCCGTAATCGTCGCGCCCCTCGCCGGCGCCGGCGGGCAATGCCGACGAGCCCTCGGCGCCGGCGTCGGCCGGCAGCGAATGCACGCCGGGCGGGATATTGAACACGGTCCAGTGCCAGAAGCCGCTCCCGGTCGGGGCGTCGGGATCGAACATCGTGATCGCAAAGCTTTTCGTGCCCTTCGGCTCGCCCGACCAGGCGAGCGCCGGCGATTGGTTGCCGCCGGTGCAGCCGAAACTGTTGAACGCCTCCGCCTGCGGCATGCGGCCGCCATTCTTGAAGTCCGGCGAGGTGACCTTCATCCCGGCCAGCGCCGGCCCGGCGGCGGCAACGATCGCCAATCCCAATATCAACGCGCGCATGTCCTCCCCCTCTTCCGGTATTCTTCGGTTATAACAGCACCGCGGGGAAGCGGCGGCAAGCGGCGCCGTATCACCAACGGTGACGCCACGGCTTCCGGCTGATCAGATGAATGCAGGCGATGGCGGCAGAGAGCCGAGCGACGAAGGGCCGGAGCCGGACCGGCGGCGCGGCGCCGTCATCGGCCTCGTCGTCGTGCTGCTGCTCGTCATCGTCGGCTATTTTCTGATGGAAGCGCTGCACAACGAGAGCAACCTCGAAGATTGCCTGATGTCCGGCCGCCGCAACTGCGCCCCGATCGAATTGCCGCAGAGCCGATAGCGAAGCCGCATAGGGATTGCTTCGTCGCTGCGCTCCTCGCAATGACAATGATCCTGTGTCATTGCGAGCGCAGCGAAGCAATCCCGGTCAGGATTACGCCGCCAAGCTTATTCCAGCAGTTCCGGCAGCGCGCGGATGATGCGGTCGGGGCGGATCGGCGAGCCGGGCGGCAGGCCGACCCCGTAGCCGTCGTGCCAGACCGCGTAGATGCCGAGGCGTTGCGGCGCCGCGACCTCCCATTCGAGATTGTCGCCGACCATCCAGGTGTCGCCCGCGGCGACCCCGAGCGCCGTCATCGCGTGCCGGTAGGCCTGCTCTTCCGGCTTGCCGAAACCGTGCTCGCCTTCGATCTGGATATGGTCGAAGCGGTGCTCCAGCGCAAAGCGCACAACCTTGGCGCGCTGCGGCTGGGCGGCGCCGTTGGTAACGAGCGCGAGGCGGACGCCGAGTTCCTTCAGCCGGTCGAGCGTCTCGTGCGCGCCCGGAAACGCGCGCAGCTCGGAATCGTGCACGGCGTTGAAGCGGTCGGCGATCGCATGGCTGACGGCCGGCGGCGGCGCCGCGGGACCGCCTGCAACTTCCAGTTCGGCAAAGGCGCTGGCGACGATGTGACGGCGTGCCTCGCCGATGCGGTGGCGCCAGTCCTTGTGCCGCGCCTGATCCGCCCAGAGAAAGCGCGAATAGGCCAGGATCGCGTCGATGACCGCGGCCGGCTCGTGCCCGTCGAGGCGCGGCGCGAACTCGCCGATGACCCGCTGCCACTGTTCGGGCGATTGGCCGAAGGCGGCAAGGATCGTGTCGTCGAGATCGAACAGGATGGCGCGGGGCAGGAGAGGCATCGCCGCGACCATAACCGCCGCGGCGGCGGCGCTCAATGCGCAACGCTCGCGGGGCGTTGTCTTCCCGCCGCGCGCGGGGCAAGCTGCGGCGGCTGCGAGGGAGAGAGACGATGGCGATCGAGAAAATGCTGACGGAAGAATTGCCGGCGCGCGTCCTGGTCGCGCGGGTCTTGGCGGAGGCCGGCATCGAATTTGTTTTCGGCATCTCCGGTGGTCATACCGGCCGCATCATCGCCGGCCTGTCGCAGCACCAGAACCAGATCCGCACCGTCTTGGTGCGCGAAGAATCGCTGGCCGGCGTCATGGCCGAAATCTACGGCCGGCTGACGCGCCGGCCGGGCGTCATGATCGGGCAGGGGCCGTGGGTGTTGGGCAACGGCCTGATCGGCACATTGGAAGCGCATCTGTCGTCGTCGCCGATGATCCTCCTCACGGATTTCAGCGACGCGCCGCATTTCCAATTGCACGCGCCCTACCAGCAGGCAACCGGCGATTACGGCAGCTGGGACGCGCGCCGCGCGTTCGGCGGCATCACCAAGCAAATCATGCAGGCGCAGGAGCCGCTGGCCGCGGTGCAGGCGACGCAGCTGGCGCTGAAGCACGCGCTGGCCGGGCAGCCCGGACCGGTGGCGATCCTCTTCAGCCATGATGCGCTGGCCGGCAATGTCGG
>DATJUL010000515.1:0-5899 GCA_035502295.1 Allostellaceae bacterium
CTACTGGTCGGTCAAGATCGGCGACGACATCCATCCCGACCTCGTGTGGAGTTATCCCGAGCCGATCGCCGAATGCCCGAAGATCAAGGGGCATTTGTGTTTTTTCAACGAGCAGGTCGATGCGATCCTGGTTGACGGCAAGGAGGTGCCGCGGCCGCTGACGCGGTGGTCGAGGGAATGGCGCGACAAGGATCGCGCGATGCCCGATACAAGCGGCCCGTCCGCCCGTCCATAGCCCCGCTTGCGCGGGAATGCCGCCGTAGTCGCATTTACCGGTTCTTGAACGCGGGCTTACGCTTGGCGATGAACGCCGCCATGCCCTCCTTCTGGTCCTCGGTCGCAAAGGTCGAGTGAAACAGCCGCCGCTCGAAGCGCACGCCTTCGGCGAGCGTCGTCTCGAACGCGCGGTTGACCGATTCCTTGACCATCATCGCGATCGGCTGCGACAGCGCGGCGATTTTCTCGGCGGCCGCGACCGCCTCTGCCATCAGCTTGTCGGCCGGCACGATGCGGCTGACGAGGCCGAGGCGCTCGGCCTCGGCGGCGTCCATCATGCGGCCGGTCAGGCACAGATCCATCGCCTTCGCCTTGCCGATAAAGCGCGGCAGGCGCTGCGTGCCGCCGGCGCCCGGCATCGCGCCGAGGTTGATCTCGGGCTGGCCGAAGCGCGCGCCCTCGGCGGCGATGATGATGTCGCACATCATCGCGACCTCGCAGCCGCCGCCCAATGCAAAACCGGCAACCGCGGCGATGACCGGCTTCCGACACTGCGCGACGCGCTCCCAGCCGCGCGTGATGAAATCCTCGCGGTAGGCTTGCATATAGGTCTTTTCCGCCATCTCCTTGATGTCGGCGCCGGCGGCAAAGGCCTTGTCGCTGCCGGTCAGGATGATCGCGGCAATCGCCTCGTCGCCTTCGAGATCGTCGAAGGCGCGGCCGAGTTCGGCGACGAGCGCCGCGTTGAGCGCGTTCAACGCCTGCGGCCGGTTGAGCCTGACAATGCCGACCGGCCCTCGCCGCTCGACGATGATGTTGGCGTATTCCGTTTCACTCACCGGTCTTCCTCCGATCTGCGATGCGTCCTGCCGGCCGCATTCTGTCCCGATTTGCCGCCTTATATACCCTGACGGCAAGCGCAGCGGACGACAGATGGAGCGGGCGAATGGCCGGTGGCCCGTGCCGACTGTCATCGAACCATCACGGCAGTTTCATAAACGGGGTGTTTAACACCCTCCGGGCGCATCCGCGCCGGCCGAAGTAGAAAGGAGGGCAGGCGATGGATGATTTCGACGCCACTGAGATCGCCCGCGATGACGGTCTACGCGCCGACAACCGGGGTGCGGCGGCTGCATCCGGTTGCTTCGTCGTGCCGCTGGCGCTGCCGGGTGACGACGTGACGCCGGACCAATTCATCGGGTTTCTGTGCGACGGCGGCTGCGGCCTCTATATCCATCCCAACATCTGGCACGGCGCGATCGTGCCGCTGGCCGACAACGCCGAACTGCTCGACCGCCAGGGCCGGGTGCATGCCCGCGTCTCGGTCGATTTCGCGAAGGAGTTCGGCTGCTACCTCGCGGTGCCGCTGCCGCCGCTCGCCTAGCCGCGTTGCGCGGCCGTCGCCGGCCTTGCCGGCGCCGGGCGATCGACTTACCGTCGGCGCGATAGATCCGCGCGAGGAGGAGCGGCGATGGACCGGCCACAATCCGATCTCGAACCCTGGCAATGGCCGGAGGAGCATTGGCGCCGGCTGGTCGGCCGGGTGCGCGCCGGCCCAACGCTCAGGCCGCGCGAATGGCCCGAAGGCGCGCGCTGCGCCGTCGCCCTGTCCTTCGACAGCGACCATGAGACAAGCGAGTTGCGCGACGGCGGCAAGTCGTTGGGCCGGCTCGCCTGGGGCCAGTACGGCGCGCGGGTCGGCGTGCCGCGCATCCTGAAGCTGCTCGAGCGCTACGGCGTCAAGGCGACGTTTTATGTGCCGGCGGTGACGGCGCTGATCCACCCGGACGAGCAGCGCCGCATCGTCGCCGAAGGGCACGAAGTTGGCATCCACGGCTGGATTCACGAACTGAATTCGGTGCTGGAATACGAGGACGAGCGCGACCTGATGCGGCGCGCGGCCGACACGCTGGAAAAAGTCTCCGGCATGCGGCCCGTCGGGCTGCGCACGCCGTCCTGGGATTTCAGCTGGCACACGCTGCAGATCTGCGCCGAGATGGGCCTCTTCTACGATTCATCGCTGATGTCGGACGAGGATTGCTATGAATTGCTGCTCGACGGCAAGCCTTGCGGCGTCGTCGAGTTGCCGGTCGAATGGGTGCGCGACGATGCGGTCTACTTCATGATGAACCGCTTCTCCGGGCTGCGCCCGTACACGCCGCCCGAGGGCGTGTTCGACATCTTCCGCCGCGAGTTCGAGGCGGCCTACGCCGAGGGCGGGCTGTTCCAGTTGACGATGCACCCGCATGTGATCGGTTACCGCTCGCGCATCTGGATCATCGAGGAATTGATCCGCCTGGCGCGCGCGCGGCCGGGCGTGTGGTTCGGCACGCACGCCGAGGTCGCGCGCTGGGCCCGGGAGCACGCCGGCTGAGAGCGCGGAGCGCTCCTTGACGCCGCATTTTCGCCTCCCCTAATGTCAGGGGGAGCGGGGGGAGAAGGGATATGCCGATGAAGCCGACCGCGGTCAGCGACAGCAGCTTTGAGAGCATGGTGCTGCAGGCGACGGAGCCGGTGCTGGTCGATTTCTGGGCCGAGTGGTGCGGCCCGTGCAAGATGGTGGCGCCGTTTCTCGACGAGTTGGCGAGCGAGATGGCGGGGCGGGTCACGGTCGCCAAGGTCAATATCGACGAGAACCCGCAGACGCCGCGCAAATACGGCGTGCGCGGCATCCCGACGATGATGCTGTTCAAGGGCGGGCAGGTGGCGGCGACAAAGATCGGGGCGTTGCCGAAGAGCAAATTGAAGGAGTGGGTCGAGTCGGTGCTGTAGGCCGGCGATGCCGCGCCGCTACTTGAAGCGCGAACGGGCGCAGGCGCGCGCCTATTCGCAGGCGGTCGTCACCGGGGGCGGCCATATCATCTGGCTGGCCGGCCAGACCGCGGCGGAAGACGCCGGCGGCCGCTCGCTCGCCGGCGACTTCGACGGCCAGGTGCGCGAAGTGTTCCGCCGGCTCGGCGCCACGCTCGAGGAAGCCGGCGGTCGGCTTGCCGACATCGTGACAATGACCGTGTTCATCACCGACGCGCGGCTCGGCGACCGTTTCACCGAACTGCGCAAGGAAATCTTCGGCGACAATTTTCCCGCCAGCGCGCTGATTACGGTCGCCGGCCTCGCCCGCCCCGAACTCCTCGTCGAAGTCCAGGGCATCGCCGTCGCCGAATAATCTACTGGTGCCCTGCCAGCAGGGGCCGCCCTGCCAGGGGTTAAGCGCGCCCTGGCCGCTTCACGCGGGTCGCGCGCTGTTCTGCGCCCCACGCGTTCCGACGCCGCCATCAGGCAAGGCCGATCGGAGTTTCAGACCGGAAATGGCCGGCCGGCGCCCGTCGTTGCGATCATCTCCCGGAAATAAAGAGAGTTAATTACGCGTGTTTAACTATAAAATGAAATGAATCGATAACATGTCAGCGGCATTGTCTCCGTCTGGCGGGCATCACTCTTTATGGTTAAAAGATGTTTGGAAGGCGAAGCGCAATTTTTATTGCCGCACTCGGGCTTGCGCTCGATCTGCTTGTTGCCGCGGCTGCCGCCGGTGAAATCACCGTCACCAACGTCGCGATGCCGTATAGCGAGACGCTGACGATCGACAGCCCGATTTCCAGCGGCGCCTATGTCGGCCAGGTCGTGTTCACGACGTCGACCGGTCAGACGATCGACGCCTGGTGCATCGATCTCTATCACGATATCGGCCTCGGTCCGACCACCCTGCCCTATTCGGTCGTACCGATCGTCACCAACAATAATCCGGATTACGCCGACGGCACGCCACTGACGACGCAGCAGATCGACGATATCGCCGGCTTGGTCGTTTACGGCGACAACCTGCTGACGACCGACGCACCGGCCGATCGCGACCAGGATTCGGCCGCCGTGCAACTGGCGATCTGGTCGATCGAGTTTGCCGATTTCACCTATTCGGCGTACCCCGATTTCGACGATCCCGCTTCCACGGCCTTGATCGACGAGACGAACGCCCTGATCGCGCTGGCGCCGTCACTGCACGGGAACGGGCTGGAGCTGGAGGGGCTGGCCGGGCAGCAGAGCTTCGCGATAGACCCGGTGCCCGAACCGAGTTCGCTGGCGCTGTTTGGCACCGCGCTCGCTGGTCTGGCGCTGCGCCGGCGCGGACGGCGCGCCGCGCCGTCGGCGGTGATCGCTGCTGGCCTTAAGAGGTCGTTTGCGGCCGCCGTGTCTCATTTTTGCCGTTTTGCTTAATAGCCACAGAGAAACAGTGCGTCGATTCGCTTCAACTGGCGGTCGCGTCAATGATGATTTGCGCGATCACCGCAAAAAAAGCTCAAATTTTAACCATATATTAAATTGATCTCGGCTCGCCGGCGTGCGACGGCTGTTGGCGGAATGTTGCCGACAGACCGCTCGGCAAACGGGCTTGGGGAGACCGGATGAAACATCTCGCTGCGATCACGGGCGCGATCCTTCTCGCCGCCAGTCTCCACGCCGGGGGCGCCGCGGCCGACGAAACCGTAATGGACAACTATACGGGCGCGATCGGGTATCCGTCGGGCGCGACCCAAGACCAGATAAACGCCGCAAACGCCTACCAGACCGATTCCATCGGCGGCACGTCGTTCAACATCATAAGCGCCACGGCCTCGCGCGACGGCGACTACCTGACCGTCACGATCAACACGAACTACAACGCAGCCGATTTCAACCTCACCGAATTCGGCGATCTCTTCATTACCACAAGTACGGACTGGAATCCGGCCGGCACCGCGGAAAATGATTACGACACCGATGACCTTGCGACCACCAAGACGACATGGCTGGCCGCGATTCAGGCCACGGGGATCAACACCGACGCCGCGAATGCCACGGCAGGCGTTGGGATCACCTCATCCGTGGAGGGAACCGCCAACGCGTATCAGCTCGGCGCCAACAACGGCGGGATTATCCCGTCCTACGTCACCGCTTCCGGCTGCCCCGCGCAGTCCGACACCCCAACTTACGGCTGGCCTTACGACAGTAGCTGCGGCTACATCTGGCGCTACGACCAACCGGTGCAGGTTGATACCAACAGTACCTACGTGAATTGGTTGTCAAACCCAGACGTCAGCTCAGATGATGTAGACGCCAGCTGGAGCTTCAGCCCAGACCCGAGTGGCAATGGCACCTATGATTTGAGCTACACGTTCGATGCTGCAACGCTCGATGCAGACCTTGGTATCAGCCTGCTCCAAGGCACAGACGACTACGATTTTGCCTTCTCGTGGGCGGAGACCTGCGCCAACGACATCATCCAGGGTACCTTCTGGAACGCGCCGGAACCACCGTCGATCGTGCTGTTCGGCACGGCATTGTTCGGCCTCGGGCTGCTGCGCCGCCGCGCAACCGCGCGACCGCGCGCGGCGTCCTAAAGTGTGATTATTTTGAATCGAAACCACAACCCGTCATCCCCGCGAACGCGGGGGTCCAGGGCAACCGCTCGCCGCCGACTCTGGATCTCCGCTTGCGCGGGGATGACGATTCCACTCGAAGCAATTACGCTCCAGCCCGCTTCACGCGCAGCCTAGCCGGGAGATGCGTCGCTTCTGCCGGCCGTCAGTTCTCGGGCGCGCGGCCCCGTCAGGCGCGCTTGAAGAAGCGGTCGGCGTTGGCGGCCATCAGCTTCACCCGCGTCTGGGGCTTCATGTCCCAAGCCAGGAAATTGCTGACCGTGTCG
>DATJUL010000516.1:0-3337 GCA_035502295.1 Allostellaceae bacterium
GCGCCGGTCCTGCCCTATATCGTGCAGGAGCTGGCGAAGGAGAGCGGCATTGCGGCGTGGGTCGGCGGCGTCGGCCTCGGCGTGTGCGGCGCCGGGCGCGAAGTCTACGGGACGCCGGCCGCGGCGATGCTGGCGGCGCGCCTGCCGGAAGACGCCTTCCGCCTGTTCGGCGCGACGGCCGATCCGGCATCCGACCTGCCGAGACAGCACGCCCGCTGGATCGAGCGAACGACGCCGACGCTGGCGCTGGTCCATGGCGACCCGCGCTGCCCCGATCTCGCGCAGGCGACGGTGGACGCCGCCGCGGCGAGCGGTGCGTTTCTGGTCGGCGGGCTGGTGTCGCACCGGTTTCCGAAGCCGCTCGTGGCCGGGGGCGCCGGCGATCTCGGCAAAGGCGGCCTCGCCGGCGTGATGCTGGCGCCCGACATCGCGGTCGCGACCGGCCTGTCGCAGGGCTGCGTGCCGATCGGCCCGGTACGGCGCATCGACGAGGCGCGCGACAATGTCGTGATGGCGATCGACGGCCGCCCGGCGCTCCAGGTGTTCTACGACGACATCGGGCCGGAACTGGCGAAGGACCCGCGCCGCCTGGGCGGCGTCATTTTCGCCGGATTGCCGGTGTCCGGTTCCGACACGGGCGACTATCTGGTGCGCAACCTGATGGCGATCGATCCGCGGCAGGGCTGGATCGTGCTCGGCGCCGAGGTCGCGCCGGGCGAGCAGATCCTGTTCTGCCGGCGCGACCCCGACAGCGCCCGCGCCGATCTCTCGCGCATGCTGCGTCAGCTGAAGGCGCGCTTGCCCGGACCGCCCAAGGCCGGCGTTTATGTCAGCTGCATCGCCCGCGGCGCCGCGCTGTTCGGCGAGGGGGGCATCGAGAGCGGGTTGATCCGCGAGGAATTGGGCGAGTTTCCGCTCGCCGGCTTCTTTGCCAACGGCGAGATTTCGCGCGACCGGCTCTATGGCCATACCGGCGTCCTGACCTTGTTTGTATAAGGAGATCGTCATTGCGCGCGCAGCGAGGCAATCCCGTTCCGGTCCTTAGCGGGATTGCGTCGTCGCTCCGCTCCTCGCAATGACCGCGGACAAAATTCATGCTGCGGCTGTTTGTCGGCATCGAATTTCCGCCGGAATTGAAATTGCGGCTGTCGCTGCTGCACACCGGGCTGCCCGGCGCCAGATGGGTCGATGCCGGCAATCTGCATCTGACGCTGCGCTTCATCGGCGAAGTCGGCGAAGATGTCGCCGCCGACATCGACGCGGCGCTGGCGCGTGTGAAGGCCCGGCCGTTCATGCTGCAGCTCGCCGGCACCGGCACCTTCGGCGGCAATCGTCCGCACGCGCTGTGGGTCGGCGCCGAGCGCAGCCCGGAGCTGACGACGCTGCGCGACCGGATCGAGCAGGCGCTGATCCGCATCGGGCTGCCGCCGGAGCAGCGCAAATTCGCCCCGCATGTGACCCTGGCACGGCTGCGCGACGCGGACGCCGGGCAGCTCGGCCAATTTCTCGCCGCCCATTCCCGGTTTCGCGCCGAGAAGCTGCCGGTCGATCGCTTCAGTCTGATCGCCAGCTTTCCGACCAAGGGCGGATCGGTGTACGAGGATCAGGCCGACTACCCACTGGCCGGGTGACAACGATTCTGCGATCGAAATGATGGGCCTTGCAGCGCTCAGCCCATCCTGCGACCGTTGCGAGGGGACGAAGATGGCGCATTGGCTGCTGAAATCCGAGCCGACGAAATATTCGTGGGACCAGATGGTCACGGACAGCCGCACCCATTGGGACGGCGTCCGCAATTTCCAGGCGACCAACAATCTGCGGGCCATGAAAACCGGCGACCGCGCCTTCTTCTACCATTCGAACGAGGGCAAGGAGATTGTCGGCGTCGTCGAAATCGTGCGGCCGTTTTATCCCGACCCGAATGATCCCGGCGGCAGGTTCGGCTTTGTCGATGTCGCCGCGATCATGCCGGTCGAGACGCCGGTCGGCCTCGCCCAAATGAGGGCGGTGCCGGCACTTGCCGGCATGGCGCTGTTGCGCCAGTCGCGGCTGTCGGTCTGCCCGGTCAGCGACGCGGAATGGCAGGTCATCTGCGGCATGGCGGGGATCGGCGCGTAGCGCGGCCGCCGCGGGGCTGTGGCAATTTGCCCTTGCGCGCATCGCCCTGTCTGAGCGTTGTCTTCTCATTGCCTGCTCGTAGATTGACATGAGCCGCACCCCATCGCCCGGTTTTTGCGCTTTCGCGGCGCACACCAAATATATGTTGCCGGACTGTCAGAAATCGCGTTACAGTTACTTCAGCTTGAACTGGCGGCTGGTTGGCGCCAATATTGAATTCTGATTGGTCACAGTCGCAGCATGTATACTGTCGGCAGCGGACGCCGTGATCGCTATACACAGGACGCATTCAGCGCGCTGGGCGATCGCGAAACGTCGCTGATCGAAACGCTGACCTTGCGATCGGTGACCCTGCCGGCGAACCGCTTATTGGCCAGCGAGGGCGAGGTCGGCAACTCGCTCTACCGCATCACCCGCGGCTGGGCGTTCCGGTATCGCAGCGGCACCGGCGCGTCGCGCCAGATTATCGATTTTCTGCTGCCCGGCGAGCTTGTCGGCCTCGGGGCGGCATTGCTCGGGGTGATGGACCATTCGGTGCGCACCCTGACGCCGCTGTCCGCCGGCGCGATCGACGCGCGGCTGGTCGGCGAAGCGTTCCGCGGGGAGCCGGAGCTGGCGTTGCGGTTGGCGCGCTATGTCGCCGCGGAAGCCGACCGGGTCGCCGAGCTGTTGACGGTGATCGGCTGCGGCGATGCCGTCGAACGGCTGGCCTTCCTGATGCTCAGCCTCTACCGGCGACAGGCGCAGCGGAGCCCGATTGACCCTCTCGATACGCTGTTTCCGCTGCGGCGACAGCATATGGCCGACGCGCTCGGCCTGACCGGCGCCCATATCAACCGCACCCTCAATCGTCTGCGCGAGGACGGCATCGCCATCGTCGAGAACCAACGTCTGTCGATCCGCGATCTGCCGCGGCTCGCTGCCCTGGTTGGGGTCGCCACCGTTTGAACGGCGCCGCGCGGCGGGAAGGGGCTCTGCGTCAATCAGGTGCATGATCGCCGGCAAAATCCTCCCGGCGCAGTTCGATCGGCGCGCCGTGCGGCGTGCGCGCCGCCGCCCGCTTCCAGGCATCGCGGGCGCCGGCGAGGTCTGCCCCGTCGGCGATGCCCTTCTCCGCGACAAGGCGTTCAAGCGCGGCGAGCCAGTGATGGTAATACGTGTCGCCGCGGTCGGGGTCGCCCGCCCGTTGCGCCCGCGTGATCGCCTCCGCCAGCGCGGC
>DATJUL010000517.1:0-3050 GCA_035502295.1 Allostellaceae bacterium
GGCGCCGAGCGCCTCGTCGCGCCAGATGACCGCCTGGTTCGTAACCAGATCGACGACGCCGACAAACTCGCTCTCGACGCCGATCGGCAGTTGCAGCACGAGCGGGACGGCGCCCAGCCGATCGCCGATTTCGCGCACGCAGCGCGAAAAATCGGCGCCGATGCGGTCCATCTTGTTCACGAAACAGATGCGCGGCACGCCGTATTTGTCGGCCTGGCGCCACACGGTCTCCGATTGCGGCTCGACCCCGGCGACCGAATCGAACACCGCGACCGCGCCGTCGAGCACGCGCAGTGAGCGTTCGACCTCGATCGTGAAATCGACATGGCCCGGCGTGTCGATGATGTTGATGCGATGCTCGTTCCAGAAGCAGGTCGTCGCGGCCGAGGTGATCGTGATGCCGCGTTCCTGCTCCTGCTCCATCCAATCCATCGTCGCGGTGCCTTCGTGCACCTCGCCGATCTTGTAGGAGCGCCCGGTATAATAAAGAATCCGCTCGGTCGTCGTCGTCTTACCCGCATCGATGTGAGCCATGATGCCGATATTGCGATACCGCTCGAGCGGCGTTGTGCGTGCCATGACCCATACTCCGGCGGCGCGGCGCGGCGCCGCCCGTGTTCAACTGTCCGTCCGCGGTGACTACCAGCGATAATGCGAGAACGCCTTGTTGGCGTCCGCCATGCGATGCGTGTCCTCGCGGCGCTTGACCGCGACCCCGCGGTTGTTGGCGGCATCGAGCAATTCGCCCGACAGCCGCTCCTCCATCGTGTTCTCCGAGCGGTTGCGCGACGACCCGATCAGCCAGCGGATCGCCAGCGCCTGGCTGCGCTCGGCCCGCACCTCGATCGGCACCTGGTAGGTCGCCCCACCGACCCGCCGCGAGCGCACCTCGACCGCCGGCCGCACATTGGTCAAGGCGTCGTGGAACACCCGCAGCGGCTCCTGCCCGGTGCGCTTCTGGATGCGCTCGAAGGCACCGTAGACGATGCGCTCGGCGACCGACTTCTTGCCCTCGTGCATTAGGCAGTTCATGAATTTTGTGACGATGGCGTCGCCGAACTTCGGGTCCGGCAAGACCTCGCGTTTGACCGCGGCGCGGCGGCGCGACATCGCTCTCTCCTATTTCGGGCGCTTGGCGCCGTATTTCGAACGGCGCTGCCGACGGTCCTTGACGCCCTGCGTGTCATGCGTGCCGCGGATGATGTGATAGCGCACGCCCGGCAGGTCCTTGACGCGACCGCCGCGGATCAACACGACCGAATGCTCCTGCAGGTTGTGACCCTCGCCCGGGATGTAGGACGGCACCTCGCGGCCGTTGGTCAGCCGCACGCGCGCCACCTTGCGCAGCGCCGAATTGGGCTTTTTCGGCGTCGTCGTGAAGACCCGCGTGCACACGCCGCGCTTTTGCGGGCACTGCTCCAGGGCCGGCGCCTTGGTGCGCGCCAGATGCGGCCGGCGCGGCTTGTTGATCAGCTGGTTGATCGTCGGCATGCTCAAAAAACCCTCGGTCCCTCATCGAACGCGCGGCCGCCCGAACGCTTCAACGCGCCGGGCGGCGAATGATCTCTCGGCCCACAGAAGTTGCGCCCTCTCGCAAGGGCGCCGTGCCACACTAGGCGGATCGGCTGCGTCTAGGTGGCATCCTACCGCCAGCCGCGGAGCGCGGAATATAGGAAGCGCGGGTCAGCCGGTCAAGCGGAATACCCGGCCGGCGCAGGTTAATGTCAGCGCTGGGCGCGGATGAAGGCGGTGACTTTCGCGTAGGTCTCGGTCTGCCAGCGGCGGCCGTGAAACGCGCTGTAACGGCCGGTCGGCGGTTGGAGATGCGCGGGCTTGACGGGCCCAGGTTGCGGCACAACCCGCGGTCAAACGATCTCCGACAACAGCAGCGCGAGGTGGCTGAAACCGCCTGGCGCCCGACGTATCTGCCGGATGAGCCGATCGTCGGCGGTTACCAAGCAAAGGTCGAGCGCCTCCGCAACCGCAAGGTACATCGCGTCATACGCTGGATGCTCCAAAACGGTGGCGATGGCGACGGCGCGGCTAAGATAAGGTTTCGTCGGGACGACCGAGAAATCCGCATCCTCCAACGTCTGGGCCGCGATGCGCGCTTCTTCCTCGGTCAAATTGCCGAGACGCAGCTTCTTCCATATGACGTTGGCGCACTCCGCGAAGAGAAGGTCAGGGACGACGAGGCGACACTCCAGCAGCATCGCGGCCCGATCACTATCCGCCTCCGGCGCGACCCATTTTACCGCAACGCTGGCGTCGATAACGAAACGCTCGCCGGCGGCAAGGATCATCGCTCGTCGCGCCCTTCTCGCTGCAGGATCTCCGAGGGCGTCTGATGGCGATCGCCGATCATCGCGCGCACCTGCGCCGCCAGCTCCTTAAACGATTGGCGCGGCGGCGCGAGCAGTGCCTCGCGCAGGATTTCGCGATGTTCGGCCTCCGCCGAGCGGCCGTGCTCGGCCGCACGCCGCTTCAACCGAGCGACCAAATCGTCTGCGATATTGCGGACGATGAGCTGTGCCACGGTTCCTCCGATATATGCTATCAAAATGATAGATACCGGGATGGCGCCCGCTGTCAAGCGGGTCATGGTTGCGCGGGTATCCCGCATATCGGATATTTGCGGCTGGCGCGTGATTTCCTCCGGGTCGCGGGTGACAGCGCAGATGGCGATAAATCTCAGCCGGGCGGAGCTTCTCGTGGCGCCGATCGACACCGGCGTCAGCTTCCGCACGCAGGCCTATGCCGCGCTGAAAGCCGCGATCGCCGAGGCTGACATCTACTCCCGGCCCGACGAAATCCGCCTCGACGAGCGCGCCCTGTGCCATCAGTTGGGGGTCAGCCGCACGCCGGTGCGCGAGGCGATGACGCTGTTGGAACAAGAGGGGTTTCTGCGCACCGAGCCGCGCCGCGGCATCTTTATCGTGCGCAAGACGAAGCGGCAGATCGTCGAGATGATCGAGGTGTGGGCGGCCTTGGAGAGCATGGCGGCGCGGCTCGCCGCGGGGCGCGCGTCGGCGGCCGAGATCGCCGCATTG
>DATJUL010000518.1:0-2100 GCA_035502295.1 Allostellaceae bacterium
GTTGACGGTGTTCCAGAACACGCCGTCGATAAAGGCGGCGCGGTAGGAACCGGTCAGGTCGAAGATTTCGCCCGCCAGCCAGGCGCCCGCCGCCATGCCGACAAAATTGGCCACCGCGATCGGGGCAAGCCGGCTCGCCGCTTGGCGCGGCGGGAAGCGCTCGCGCACGATCATCGCGTAGCTCGGAATGATGCCGCTCTGCACAAAGCCGAACAGCGCCGAGATCGCATACAGCGCATCAAGGCTGCTGAAGAAGGCATAAAGCAGGAGCGCCGCGGCCTGCAGCGTCGAGCCGATCAGCAGGTTGCCCAATCCGCCGACCCGATCGGAGGCCCACCCGAAGGGAACGCGGCTCACGAGGCTCGCCGCCATCATCAAGGACAGCATCTCGGCGCCGCGCGCGGTGCCGTAGCCAAGGTCGCGGGCATAAGCGACGAGATGCACCTGCGGCACCGACATCGCCAGACAGCACATGATTCCGGCGACGATCAAGAGCCAGTGCAGCCAGCCCGGCGCCAGCCGCGGTGGCGCCGCGCCGCGGCCGTGCGTCGTCGCCGCGGCACCGCCCTCCGGCATGGGTGCGGGCCGGCGCAGCGCCAGGATCAACGGCGACATCGCGAGGACGCAGAAGATGCCCAGGCCGATAAAGGTATGCCGCCAGCCAATCGCGGCGAAAAAATGCTGCAGCACGGTCGGCCAGATCGCCCCGGCGAGCGTGTTGCCGGAAGCGCAGATCGAGATCGCCAGGCCGCGGCGCCGCGTGAACCAGTGCGAAACATCGGCGACGAGCGGCGTATAGGCGGCGGCGCTGCCGATCCCGACGAGAAAGCATTGCGCCAATATGAAGCACGCGAGGTTCGGCGCGTAGCCGACCGCGACATAGCCGAGACCGAGCGCGACCGTCCCGATCGCGAGCGGCCGGGTGATGCCGATGCGATCGGAGAGCCGCGCCATCAGCATTGTGCCGGCGGCATACCCGACCATCGTCGCCGTATAGACGAGCGAAGCGTCGGCGCGGTTCACGGCAAAATCCGTGCCGATCGCCGGCAGCAGGACGACGACTGACCAGAAGCCGCTGCCGCCGATCGTCGACACCGCCAGCGCAACGCCAAGACGCATCCAGGCGCCGTTCACTTCCCGCTCGCTCGCCACGCCCGATCGCCCTCGCCGCATTGTTGCCCGTAAAACCACCATTCTAATGCTTCAGCGGCACGCTCGCCGATAGGCAATTGTCCGCGGCCCGCGCGCATGCGAGCCTGGCACACCCAAACCGACCGAGAGGATGGGGCAATGCTCAAGATCTACGGCATTCCGCGCTCGCGCGCGTTCCGCACGCTGTGGCTCGCGAAGGAACTCGGGATCGACTACGAGAACGTGCCGATCGGCACCGACGGGGTCAGCTCGCGCACGCCGGAATTTCTCGCAATCAACCCGAACGGCCATATCCCGGCGATCGACGATGACGGGTTCATGCTGTGGGAGTCGATGGCGATCAACCTCTATCTCGCGAAAAAGCATTCGCGCGGCAGCCTCTACCCGATCCGCTTCGAGGACGAGGCGCGTGTGTGGCAATGGAGCTTTTGGGGCATGACCGAGGTCGAGCGGCCGGTGCTGACCGCGCTGTTTCACCGCGCCCTCTTGCCCGAGGCGCAGCGCGACGCGGCGCTTGCCGACCGCAGCGAAAAGGAGCTGGGCCGGCCGCTGATGGTGCTGGACCAGGCGGTCGCCGGCCAGCCCTATTTGCTCGGCGAGCATTTCTCGATCGCCGACCTCAACGTCGCGAGCGTCCTGTCCTGGGCGCGGCCGGCGCGCATCGACCTGTCGGCCGTGCCGAAGATGGCCGACTGGTTCCGGCGCTGCGCCGAGCGCCCGGCGGCGCGCGCCGCGCGCGACCTGCAGCGCTGAACGCGCATCGCGGCTCGTCCGGGACAACCCCTCCCCGCATGCGGGGAGAGGGAGAGATGCGGCGTTCTCTCTCCCCATTCATGGGGAGAGGGACAGGGTGAGGGGCCTCTGGCCGCTCAGCGTGCCTCGCCGGCAAAGCCCTGCTGGATCGCGGCGATGCGGGCGAGCGTTGCGGCCGACAGCGGCCCCTTCTCG
>DATJUL010000519.1:0-4483 GCA_035502295.1 Allostellaceae bacterium
TGCGTGCTGCGGGTCAAGGCGCGCGGCGAGAAGGACCTGATCACCGTCGTCGGGCGAATAGCAATGATCACCGCGGGCGAGTTCATCCAGGCGAGCGGCGGCTGGGTCAACGACCGCACCCATGGCCAGCAGTTCCGGGCAACCTTCCTCAAGACCAGTGCACCGACCTCGCTGGAGGGCATCGAGCGCTATCTGGCGTCGGGGCTGATCCGCGGCATCGGCCCGAGCTACGCCAAGCGCCTCGTCCGTGCATTCGGCGCCGACGTGTTCGATCTGATCGAACAACAGCCGGATCGGCTGCAGGAGGTGACGGGGATCGGCCGCAAACGGGCGGCGCGAATCATTGCCGGCTGGGCCGAGCAGAAGGTCATCCGGGAAATCATGCTGTTCCTGCATGCCAACGGCGTCGGCACCTCCCGGGCGGTCCGGATCTATCGCACGTACGGCAACGAGGGATCACCGGACGATTTGTTCAAAACTGCACGCTAAGCGAGCCCGGCGCGGTGCGCGGCGACGATTCGTGACACTGTCGGGGCGCTGACATTGTAGAGGCGGGCCATCTCGGCGCAGGTCTTGCGGCCTGAAATAACGCTCTCGGCGATTTCGTGGCGCTTGGCAGCATCGAGCTTCTTGCGCCGACCGCCGATGCGGCCTTCGGCGCGTGCGGCCGCGAGGCCTGCCGAGGTGCGTTCCCGGACCATGGCCCTTTCGAACTCGGCAAATGCACCCACCATCTGCATCATCATGCGGCCGGCCGGCGTGGTAGTATCAATCGCCTCGGTGAGGGAGCGGAAGCCGGCGCCCGCTTTCCCGATTCGCTCCATGATGTGCAACACATCCTTCAGCGAGCGCGACAAACGATCGAGCTTCCAGACGACGACCGTATCACCCTCGCGCAACTGGTCGAGCATGCGATGCAGCTCGGGTCGATCCCAACGCCCACCGGACGCGATCTCCTCAAAAACGCGCCGGCAGCCGGCGGCCCGGAGTGCCCGAGCCTGCAAAATGTTGGTCTGGTCGTCCCCTTTGGATACGCGAGCATAGCCGAGTAGCAGGCCTCTGCCCGCCGGTCTGGTGGCCTTTGCGCGCGATCGCGGATGACGCCGTACATTCATTGTTTATTCGCTCGCAGCGCCATCTCTTCCGCCGCCGTAATCGCGGCTGAGCGGGTCGGGAATGGCCCAACATCGTGCATGGCGGTATCCGGCAGCCAGGCGGGCAGGAACCACCATCCACCCGGTTTGTAGCTCCGCGCGCTGCGGATCGCGCCTATCCCGGTCGAGTAGAGCCAGCCGGCATCCAGCCCGTCGCGCTCCCAGCCGGGCGGTGTGCCCGTCGGCTCATCTTTCACAAACGGTCGTTTGCGCACCGGATCGCGAGCCATCGGTTTTCCACAGGAATCTTCTTTCACAATCCTGTTTCAGAATTGCGGTGAAAGGCAAGCCCTTTATGAACGGCCCTCCACCATCCTCCCGGAGGCCCTATGTCCCGCCGAACCCTTCTGTCTGCCGAACAACGCGTCCGCCTTTTCGGCATCCCGAGCGACCCCGCCGAGATGGCAAAGCATTACGTGCTAAGCCCCGAGGATCTGACGCTTATTGGAAGCAAACGGCGCAGTGGCAACCGACTCGGATTCGCTGTTCAGCTTTGCCTGTTGCGGTACCCGGGCCAAGGCCTGGGCTTTGGCGAGCATCCGCCGGAGCCAATGATCGCCTTCGTCGCCCAGCAGATCGGTGCTTCGCCGCCCGCTTTTGCTGATTATGCGCTTCGGGACCAGACACGACGAGAGCATGCGGTCGAGCTGCAGAAGTTGCTGAGCCTGCGCAACTTCCGTTTGCTGAACTGGCGCACTTGCTTGCAGGTCGGCACCAATGCCGCCTGGGCGACTGACCGCGGCGAGCCGATCGTGCAGGCCATGCTCGCACACTTGCGGGCCGAGCGCGTGCTCATCCCGGCTGCGGCAGTGCTGGAGCGAATTGGGCTCGCCGCACGGGTGCGCGCCCGCAAGCGGGTGTTTCAGACCCTCGTAGAGGGGCTGACCGACGCGGCGCGAGAAGCGCTCGAAACCCTGCTGGCGCTCGATCCAGCGCTGCTGCGATCCCGATTCGCCTGGCTGCGGGACTACGCAGAATCGCCGGCGCCAAGCAATCTGCTTGGGCTGCTCGATCGACTCGAATACGTGCGCGACCTTGGGATCCACGCTACTGGCGCCCGGCAAATCCATCCCGCCCGACTCGGCCGGTTGCTCGCGGAAGCCGCAGTGATGACGGTACAGCACATCGCCGATCTGGAGCCGGCGCGCCGCATGGCGATCCTGGTCGCGCAAGTCTCGGACCTGGAGACGCGACTCGCAGATGCGACGCTCGCCATGTTCGAGAAGCATATCGGATCGCTGTTCAGCAAGGCGCAGAACCGGGACGAGCGGCGCTTCCAGGCCACCAAACGCGATGTCGCGAAAGCCCTGCTGCTGTTTCGCCGCACCATCGTCGCGCTCAAGCAGGCGCAGGCGACCGGCGAGGACGGCGTCGCGGCCGTCGATCGCGAGGTGGGAATGAAGCAGCTGGACGAGGTCTTGCCGATAATCGGCACGGCAGCCGAAGTCGCTGATCAGGACATCCTGGTCACCGCAGCCGAGCGTTATTCTGTGCTGCGCCGGTTCAGTCCGCGCTTCCTGGCGGCGTTCGGCTTCGAGTCGAACGTAGGGCGAGACCCCGTACTGGCGGCCGTCGAGATCCTGAAGGCAATGGACCGCGCTGGCACCCGCACGCTGCCAAAGCGTCCGCCGGCAGCCTTCCTGCCGGCGAAATGGCGCAAGCTGATCTTCGCCAATGGCGCCGCCGACCGGCGGCTGTACGAAGTCGCCGTGCTGGCCACGTTGCGCGATCGATTGCGTGGCAGTGACATCTGGGTCGCAGGCAGCCGCGATTATAGGGCTTTCGAGGATTACCTGCTTCCTGCCGAAACCGTCCGGAACGTCGGCATCGGACAAGAGACCGATGCTACGCGCTTCATCGAGGCTCGCGCTGCGGTACTGCATGAGCGGCTGAACTTTGTGATGGCGCGAGCTGCGCGTGGCGAACTCGACGGCGTCGAGATCGAGGATGGCGTCCTCTACATCGCCCGCATGAAACCGGCCGTGCCAGAAGGGGCACGCGACCTGGCGATCCAGCTCAACGGCATGCTCCCCCGGGTGCGCATCACCGAGCTCCTCAGCGATGTCGATGCCTGGACCGGGTTCGCCGACCGCTTCACACATCTGCGCACCGGCAATCCCGCCGCCGGCAGACCGGCGCTGTTGGCGGCGGTGCTCGCCGACGGCACCAATCTTGGCCTCTCCCGCATGGCCGACGCATCGCACGGCATTAGCTACCATCACCTTGTCAACGTGGCGCAATGGCATATCAGCGACGACAACTACGTCGCCGCACGGGCGGCCATCATCAACGCGCACCATAAGCATCCGATGGCAGCAATTTGGGACGATGGTACGACTGCCTCGTCGGACGGGCAGTATTTCCGGGCCGGCGGCCGCGGCGAAGCGAGCGGCTCGATCAACGCCAAATACAGCAACGACCCTGGCTTCGTGGTCTATACGCACCTCTCGGGCCACTACGGTCCATTCTATACGCGGGTGCTCTCGGCGACGGTGAGCGAGGCGCCATACGTCCTCGACGGCCTGATGTATCATGTGCACCAGACTGATCTACGCATCCGCGAGCACTACACCGACACCGCCGGCGCCACTGATCACGTATTCGGCCTCTGCTGCCTGCTCGGGTTCTTGTTCGCGCCGCGGATAAAGGACCTGAAGGAGCGCAAGCTCTACACAATCGAAAAGCCAAGCACCTACCCGCTGCTGGAGCCACTGATCGGCGAGGCGATCGATCCGGCCGCTGTGGTCGGACAGTGGAGCGAGCTCATGCGCATCAAGGCCTCGATCGAATCTGGCGCGGTGCTGCCGTCGGTGATTCTGCGCAAGCTCGCAGCGGCCGGTCCTTGCAATGCCCTGTCGCGCGCCTTGCGCGCGCTCGGCCGCCTCGAGCGCACGCTGTTCACATTGCAATGGCTGTCCGACCCTAACCTGAGACAGCGCAGCCATGCCGGGCTGAATAAAGGTGAGGCGAGCAATTCGCTGCGGCGAGCCGTGTTCTTCCACCGCCTGGGCGAGATCCGTGACCGCACGTTCGAGAACCAGAGCTTCCGTGCGTCCGGGCTCAGCCTGATCACAGCAGCGATCGTGCACTGGAATACGGTTTATCTCGACCGCGCCGTGCAGCAGGTCCGGGGGGAAGGCGTCGCCATTCCGAACGACCTTTTGGCGCACGTCGCCCCGCTTGGCTGGGAGCACATCGCATTGACCGGCGATTACGTCTGGTCTGGCGTCAAACCCGAGCCGGGCTTCCGTCCGCTACGCGATGTTCACGCAGCGTTCCTGCCCCTGGCGGCTTAGCGTGCAGTTTTGAGCAAATCGTCCGGTGACCCC
>DATJUL010000520.1:0-4492 GCA_035502295.1 Allostellaceae bacterium
CGAACGCCTGCTCGATCGCGCTCAGGCGCTGGCGCAGAACGGCGACCGCGCGCAGGCCAGCGAACTGCTGGCGCAGCTGGAGAACCTGCTGGAAAACCTGCGCGCGGCGCAGCCCGGCCAGATGCCGCAGGGCGAGAGCCAGGCGCGTCAGATGATGCAGGGCCTGCAACAATTGATGCAGCGCCAACAGCGGCTGTTGGATCGCAGCTTTGAAGCACAGCGCCAACAGGGCCAGCTCGGCCAGATGGGCCAGATGGGCCAGACGGGTGAACCGTCGCTCGGCCAACAGGGTGCTCAGGCGCCACCCGGAGGCGCCGGCGAGGCGGCCGACGAAGCCGGCCGTCAGGAGGGGTTGCGCCGCCAGCTCGGCGACATCATGCGCCGCCTCGGCGAAGCGTTCGGCGACATCCCCGAGCCGTTTGGCCGCGCCGAGCGGGCGATGCACGACGCGACCGGCGCCTTGCTGCGCGACCTGCCCGGCCGCGCCATCGCACCGCAGACCGAAGCGCTCGACCAGTTGCAGCAGGCGGCGCGCGACTACGCGCGGCAACTGCAGCAGCGCTACGGCCGACAAATGGGCAACGGGTTCGGGATGCTCGATCGCAACACCCGCGACCAGCAGGAGCGCGATCCGTTCGGCCGGCCGCTTCCCGGCGACGGCACCTACGACGAGAGCGACGTCAAAATCCCCAGCGACAACACGCTGGCGAAATCACGGCATATTCTCGACGAACTTCGCCGCCGCGCCGGAGAGCGCGAGCGGCCGCAGCTCGAACTCGATTACATCAACCGCCTGCTGGAACGTTTTTGATACCGCAGCCGGCGCCGTATGATCCGGATCAGAACGCAAACTGCATGCGCATCGCCACCGCATCGAACGTGCCGCCGACCGGCGTTCCAAGCGGGGTTCCGGCAACGCCGCCGCCGGCCGCGACGGAATACTGCTTGTCGATGTCGCCATGCAGGTAGTCGAACATGAAGCGGATATTGGCGTTCATGTACCAGTTGAGGCCGACCGCATAGACTGTCTGCTTGCCGCCGCCGACCGCATTGCTGGTCGGTCCCGGCGCAATGCCGGGGGTGAAGTCGCTGTTCAGATCGACCGTGCTGTAACGAAACGCCAGTTCCCAGGCGCCGAGGCCGTAATTCTGCGACCACGGCTGGAACGGCCGGAACGGCACGATGCCGCCATAGGCGCCGGAGCCTGGGCTGTAATGCCGGTGCTCGCCGGTGATCGTCCAGCTCGCCTCGACATAGCCGCCGTCAAACCCGTTCGAGGCGAGGCCGCGGCGATCGACATCGATCTGATAAAATTCGCCCTGTAGAAACAGGTTGCGCCAGGCGGCCGCGCCTTCGACGCCGTACACCGCGGCGCCGGTGACCGGGTTGGCTGCGGTGCCGATCGTGCCGGTGCTGAGGATCGAGGTCGGGTCGATGCGCAATTCCGGCCGGTCGCTCAATGTGAGCGTTTCCGATCCGGACGGCTTCACCAGTCCGCCGACATCGGCGCCGAGATGCAGCGAGTAATCCGGAGCCTGCAGCAGCTGATAGGTGAAGCGGCCGAAGCTGCCGACCTGCTCGCCGGTGGTATGGCTGGCGCCCGAGGTCGGTCCGGTCACGTAGAGGCCCGCCCAGTAGCGGTCATTGTTTGAGCGCACGTCGAATGCCGAGCGGTTGTCCCCGGCGAAGATGCTGGTCGCGACGGTCTGGATCGACGCGCGCTCCATGAACATGATGTTGTTGGAGCTGGTCGCTTCGTCGAGCGTGAATGGCGTGTCCTGGTAACCGAGATCGAAGGCGAGCGGCAGCGGTGCTCTCTTGAACCCGTTATAGGTCAGGAACGCGTTCTCGATGTAGCTCGGCCCTCCGGTATCGCTCGATCCGCCGAAATCGGCGATCAGCGTGTACTCCCAATCGCCGAGGAATTTGCCGGTGATGCCGAGGCGGGCGCGCCGGGAATTGACGCCGCTGTTGAGGTCCCGCACCGACGCGTATTTTGACGCCGGAGTATAGTTGGCGTAGTCGCCGACATCGAACTGCAGGCGGCCCGTCAGATAGATCGAGTTCTGCCCGTCGGCGCTCTCGAGACCGAACTCGTTGCCGCCCGTCTGCACGACGTGCGGCGCGGGTTTTGCCGGCATCGCCGGCGGCCGCGGTGCAGCGGCGACCGCCTGGGCCTGCGCGGCAGCGGCCATGGCCTTGCTTTCGGACACGATCGCCTGCGCCGCGGCCGCCTGCGCCTGACGCAACGTCGCGTGCGAGCGGGCAGCCTCGGCGCGCGAGCGGCGCAGCTCGGCTTTCAGTTGCCGCAACTCGGCTTCCATGCCGCGAACCTGATGCTCGATCGCGTCGATCCGGTAATCGGTCGGCGTCGACTGCGCCATCGCGCCGGCCGGCAGCAGCGCGCCGATCAGCGCCACAGTCGCGACGCCGCAGAGCAGTCGGCCCAAAATGCGCGTTGTTGTCGCCATCTCCCCCTCCTTGCGTGCGCGCAAGTTCTAGGGGCGGCGGATAACCGTTTGATGTCGCTGGGGTGACGGTAGCGCTTCGGTTTGATGCAACACGTGTGACAGCCGCCCCGCGGCGGCCGCCCGGATCACCGGAGCTTGAGCGGGATGCGCCAGATATCGCTGGCATATTCGGCGATCGTGCGGTCGGCCGAAAACCAACCGACGCCGGCGACATTCAGGGCGGCCATGCGACCCCACGCCGCGGGTTTGCGCCACAGCGCATCGACCGCCGCCTGGGCCGTGCGATAGGCGGCGAAATCGGCGGCGTTCATAAACGGGTCGATATAGCGCAGCCCGTCGGCAATATGGCGAAACCGGCGAGGATCGTCGGGCGAGAAGTCGCCGCGGCCGATTGCGTCGATCGCCGCCGCCAGATCGGGCGATGCGGCGATTGCATCACTGGCGTCAAGGCCGCAACTGCGGCGTTCGGCGACCTCTTCCGCCGTCAGGCCGAAGATGAAGATGTTGTCGGGGCCGACGCGCTCGCGGATCTCGACATTGGCGCCGTCGAGCGTGCCGATCGTCAACGCGCCGTTCAAGGCCAGCTTCATGTTGCCGGTGCCTGACGCTTCCATGCCGGCCGTCGAAATCTGCTCCGACAGATCGGCCGCCGGGATGATCATCT
Organism: Allostellaceae bacterium; assembly: GCA_035502295.1. Taxonomy (GTDB): domain Bacteria; phylum Pseudomonadota; class Alphaproteobacteria; order ATCC43930; family CGMCC-115725; genus DATARH01. Next base: position 3,136 of record DATJUL010000520.1, read on the forward strand.
CGGCCAGGCTGACGTTGTAATTGGGCAGGAACACGAGACGCAGATAGTCGCGCGTCACGGGATCGTTGTTGATGACGGCGGCGATGTCATGCGCCAGTTTGACGATCAGCTTGGCCTGGGCATAACCGGCCGCCGCCTTGCCGGCGAAAATCTTGACCCGCGGCACCCAGCCGGCGCCGGGATCGGCGCGGATCGCCTGCCAGCGCGCCACTGTCGCCAGCAGGTTCAACAATTGCCGCTTGTATTCGTGGATGCGCTTGATGTGCACGTCGAACAGCGCATCCGGATCGAGCGGAATCTTCGCATGCTCGAAAACGAAGCGCGCGAGCGCGGTCTTGTTGCCGCGCTTGACCGCCGCCAACCGCTCGATGACCGCGCCGTCCTCGGCGTGGAGGGCGAGGCGTTCGAGCGCCGCCGCATCGTCGAGCACCGCGTCGCCGCAGACCTCGCGCAGCAGCCGCGTCAGCGGCGGATTGGCCTGGTGCAGCCAACGGCGGAACGTGATGCCGTTGGTCTTGTTGACGATGCGCTCGGGATAGAGCCGATGCAGTTCGGCGAACACGGTTTCGCGCAGCAGTTCGGTGTGCAGCGCGGAGACGCCGTTGACGCGGTGCGAGCCGACAAACGCCAGATGCCCCATCCGCACGTGCCGGCCGCGTTCCTCGTCGATGATCGAGATCGCGCGCTGCCCCTCGTCGCCGGCAAAGCCGCGCTCGCGCGCCGCGCCGAGGTGTTCGTCGTTGATGCGGTAGATGATTTCGAGATGCCGCGGCAACAGGCGATCAAACAGCGCGACCGGCCAGCTTTCCAGCGCCTCCGGCATCAGCGTGTGATTGGTGTAGGAGAACGTGCCGACCGTCGTCCGCCATGCCGCCTGCCACGGCAGGTTGTAGACATCGACCAAGAGCCGCATCATTTCGGCGATGGCGATCGAGGGGTGGGTATCGTTGAGCTGGATCGCGGCGCGTTCGGGCAGCGTCGGCAGCTCGCTGTAGTTTTGCAGATGGCGGCGCACGATGTCCTGCAACGACGCCGAGACAAAGAAATACTCCTGCCGCAGGCGCAATTCCCGCCCGGATGGCGTATTGTCGCCGGGATAGAGAACCTTTGAGATTGCCTCGGCGCGCGCCTGTTCCGACAGGGCGCCGAGATGATCGCCCTCGTTGAACAATTCGAGGCGCAGCGGATCGACCGCGCGGGCCGACCACAGCCGCAACGGGTTGACGTGCCGGCCGCGCCAACCGACGACCGGCGTGTCGTAGGCCACCGCCTCGATCGTCTCGGCAGACCGCCAGGCGCGGCGAAGGCGACGGCGGCGGCCGGCGTACTGCGTGACGGTCTCCACCGTGCCGCCGTA
>DATJUL010000521.1:0-2179 GCA_035502295.1 Allostellaceae bacterium
CGGCCAGTGGATGTAGAGCGCCAGCTTCTCGGCGCCGGGAGACATCACAGGCAGGCCGCGCGCAGCTTGGCGAAGGCGCGGGCGCGGTGGCTGATCCGGTGTTTCAACGCCGGGTCCATCTCGCCGAAACTCTCGCGACAGCCGTCCGGCACGAAGATCGGGTCGTAGCCGAAGCCGCGCGTGCCGCGCGGCGGGAATTCGAGATGGCCGTGCGCCTCGCCGCGGAACAGCGCCTCCATGCCGCCATGGTCCGTTGGCGGCCACGCCAGCGCCAGCACCGCGACAAAATAGGCGCGATGATCCCCAGGGGAGTCAGAGTCGCCCAGTTCGCGTTCGACCCGCGCCATTGCAACGCCAAAATCCTTGCCCGGCCCGGCCCAGCGCGCCGAGTAGATGCCGGGCGCGCCGCCCAGCGCCGGCACGACGAGCCCAGAATCGTCGGCCAGCGCGACGAGGCCGCTGGAAGCCGCGGCGAGCCGCGCCTTCAGCGCCGCGTTTTCCTCGAAGGTCGCGCCGGTCTCTTCCGGTTCGGCGAGGCCGAGCGACGCGGCGCCCACCGTCGCGATCCCAAAGGGCGCGAGCAATTCCTCGATCTCGGCAACCTTGCCTGGATTGTGGCTGGCGATGACGAGCGGCTTCCCACTGGTCCATTCACGCAATCTTGCGTTGAGTGACGGGGGAGCCGTCGCCTGCACCTGCTGGGAATCAGCAGGCGAGAGTCCCGTTGACGTTGTGGCCTCCTGCATTGCGAGCGCCATTATCGTTCGAGCCGAAAGAACAAATAGGGTACTCTCGGCCGAATTTCAACGGGTCAACCGAGCCCGAGCGCGGCGCGCTGCGCCCTGGTCAATTCGGCGATGGCGGCGCGCGCCAGCGCCAGCATCCGCGCGAAGCTCTCGTCGTCGAACGGCGCCCCTTCGGCGGTCGCCTGGATTTCGACGATGCCGCCCCCGCCCGTCAGCACAAAATTGGCGTCGGTCTCGGCCGCGGAATCCTCGGCGTAATCGAGATCGAGCACGGGGCCGCCGGCGCAGATGCCGCAGGAGACCGCGGCGACGCTGTCGCCGAGCGGCAGCGCCGCGAGCACACCGGCGGCGACCAATTTCGCCAGCGCCTGATGGAGCGCGACATAACTGCCGGTGATCGCGGCGGTGCGCGTGCCGCCATCGGCCTGGAGCACGTCGCAGTCGATGCGGATCTGCCGCTCGCCGAGTACCTTGAGGTCGGTCACCGCACGCAGCGAGCGGCCGATCAGACGCTGGATTTCCTGCGTGCGGCCGCTCTGCCGGCCGCGCGCCGCCTCGCGGTCGGTGCGGGTATGGGTCGAGCGCGGCAGCATGCCGTATTCGGCGGTGACCCAGCCGCGCCCGCTATTGCGCAGAAACGGCGGCACGCGTTCCTCGACCGTCGCCATGCACAGCACATGGGTGTCGCCGAAGCGCGCGAGGCATGAGCCCTCGGCATATTTCGCGACGCCCGGCTCTAGGCTGACCGGGCGGAGCTGATCGGGGGCGCGGCCGCTGGGGCGCATTCACCATTCTCCCATGCATTTGTCATGGCCGGGCTTGACCCGGCCATCCTCGATCCGCGGGTCACCCCCGGACTGGATCCGGGGGCCGCGGATGACGGTCAAAGGTCGTCGAAGAGGCCGATCTGGCCTTCGGCCGGCCGCTTGCGGCGCACCGGCCGGCGCGAACCGCCGGCGATGACGCCGACCTTGCCGTCATAGAATTCGAGTTCCAGCGCCGCGTTCGGCCGCACCGTCTGGGCGTCGGTGACGACGCGCTCGGCGGCGGCGAGGTCGCGCACGACGACATAGCCGCGCGCAAGAAGGCTCTCGTGGCGCTCGGAATGGGTCGCGAGGCGGCCGGCGAAATTGTCGGCCGACAGGCGTTTCCGGTCGATGAGACGCGCCATCGCGGCGCCGACGCGGCCGCGAACCTCGTCGAGCCTGGCGCGGCCGCGCGCGACCTCGGTCGCCAGCGCCGCCGGCCGCAGCCCGGCTGCCGCCAGCTCGATGCGCGTCTTCGCCGCGGCGAGGCGGGCGCCGATCGCGAGGCGCAGCCGCTCGCTCTTGTCGTCGAGGCGCTGCGCCGCGGCGCCGAGCAGGTCCACCGGATCGGGCAGGCCGCGCGCCAGGCCGTCAAGCCGCAGCCGCTGTTCGGCGAAGAGGCGCGCG
>DATJUL010000522.1:0-8585 GCA_035502295.1 Allostellaceae bacterium
CGGCGCGTCGGCGCGGATCGAGAATTATCTTGGTTTTCCCACCGGCATCACCGGTATGGCCTTGATGGCGCGGGCGTACAACCAGGCCCAGAAATTCGGCGTCGACATGGCGATCCCCGATGAAGTGCAGGGGTTGCAGGCCCGGCACGATAGAGCTGACGGCCGCTTTGTGCTCTCGCTTACCAGCAAGGAGCAGGTCCGAACACGTGCCGTCGTCATCGCAACCGGGGCACAGTACCGCCGTCTCGCGGTTGACAACCTGGCGGGCTTCGAGGGCTCGTCGGTGCATTATTGGGCATCCCCATTGGAGGGGCGATTGTGCGCGGGCCAGGAGGTGGGGCTGGTCGGCGCCGGCAATTCCGCGGGCCAGGCGGCGGTCTATCTGGCAAGCCAGGTCGCGAGCGTCTCACTGATCGTTCGCGGATCGGGCCTCGAGACGAGCATGGCGCGCTATCTCGTCGACCGTATCGCTGCGACGCCGAACATCGAGGTGTTGACCCAAACCGAGATCACCGCCCTGGAAGGGCGGAATGGCGTCTTGGAAACGATCCATTGCCGCTCTCACCGGTCCGGCGACGAGTTGAAACGCGCGATCCGCCACCTTTTTCTGTTCATCGGGGCAGAGCCGCATACCGCGTGGCTGTGCGGGTCCGGCGTGACCCTGGACGGCCGGGGCTTTGTGCGCACCGGCGACAACATCAATAGGCCCCTGGAGACCTGCCTGCCGGGCGTCTTCGCGATCGGCGACGTGCGCGCTGGGTCGGTCAAGCGCGTCGCCGCAGCGGTCGGCGAAGGCGCGCAGGTGGTTGCCGCGCTCCACGCCTATTTTGCCGAAACAGGCAGCAAGCCTCTTCTCTCCATCACCACCGGGAGCCGCTGATGATTGACGAATGCCGCCATCAAGACGCCATACGCGAGGTAACGCCCAGTGCTCTCGGCTGCGAGGAGTGCCTGAAGATCGGGTCGGCGTGGCTGCATTTGCGCCTATGCCGGACCTGCGGTCATGTCGGGTGCTGCGACGACTCGCCCAACCGCCACGCCACGAAGCATTTTCACCAGACGCGCCATCCGGTCATCGAAGGCTATGACCCACCCGAAGGTTGGGGATGGTGTTACGTCGACGAGGTAATGATCGATCTCAGCGATCGCGCGACGCCGCATAACGGTCCCATCCCGCGCTACTATTAGACTGGCGGGAAACTATGATGGCGCGACCGGTCGGTGCAATCCGAGTCGAGGGCAGTTGTCCCCCGTTGCGTGTCGCCGCCTTCACCGACCGCACGGCCGGATCCTCCAGGTTCCGCGTCCGGCAATACATCGAGCCGCTCGGCCGCCTCGGCATCGCGATTGACGAGAAGATGTCGAGGCTCGGCGCCTACCCGCCGCGCAATCGGCCGCTGCGGCCGGCCTGGCTGGTGGGGACCCTGGCTGAGCGCTTGCTGCAAATCGCCTCAAGCCGGTCAGCCGACGTCATTCTATTGCAACGCGAGATGGTCTCGACCCTGCCGACCCTCGAAGGGTGGACGCGGCCCCCTCGCATCATCGATATCGACGATGCCATCCATTTATACCGCGGCGGCCTCGCCGCCCGCCACTTGGCAAAATTGGCCGATCTGGTGGTCGTCGGCAACAGTTGGCTTGCCGAAATCTGGCGGCGCTGGAACCGGGAAGTCGAGATCCTGCCGACGCCCATCGACACTGCCTGCTACCGGCCGTCGCCGCCGCCCGAGCGGCCGACGATCGGCTGGATCGGCAGCGCCGGCAATCTGCGCTATCTCCACGCGATCGCGCCGGCGCTGGCCCGCGTCATGAAGCGGTTCCCGGATGTCGAAATTGCCGTCTGCTGCGATCGGCCGCCGCAATTACCCGGCGTGTCGCTGCGCCATGTTCCGTGGTCGCCGGCGGCGGAGTGCCCGTTTCTCGCCTCGCTCAGCATCGGTGTCATGCCGCTTGCCGATGGCCCGTGGGAGCGCGGCAAATGCAGCTTCAAGATGCTGCAATACATGGCGGCGGGGCGGCCCTGCGTCGTCTCGCCGGTCGGCATGAACCGGGAAATCCTGGGTCAGGCCGAGCTGGGCTGCGCTGCCGAGACGCTTGAAGAATGGACCGAGGCGCTGTCCAACCTGCTCGGGGACCGCGACGCCGCGCAGCGGCTCGGCGATGCCGGTCGAGCGCTCGCCGTGGCGCGCTACAGCGTCGCCGCTCTCGCGCCGCGCCTCGCCGATCTGCTGCGCCGCCTCGCATGACCGTTTTTGACCCAGGCCTCGCCGATCGGATCGATGGCCTGCGGATGACGGGACCGCATCAGCGGATCCGACGCGTGATCGCCGCGCTGGGGCTCGAACGACGGCGGCGCCTGACACAGGCGCCGCCGCACAAAGCCGACTACCGCACCGGCGAGAAAGAGGCGGGGGCCAGCAGCTTGTTTTCCTGACGCAACGGCCGCACCCCGGCCTGCGGCGGCCAGTTGCGGCCGGGCGCGCGCGAGGCGGCGCGGATGCGCTCGCGCTCGTTACAATCCTTGTAGACCCAGATATGGGTGAACTTGTTCAAGCCGCCGAGTTCGCTGGTCCAGCAGGCGGCCAAGGGCGACAGCTCTTCGCGCTGCGGCACCGCCTTGGCCCACGCCTCCAAGACCTTCGGCAGCGCGCCCGGCTCGTAGGTATAGGTGCGCATCTCGTAGACATTGCCGGTGCCGTAATCGCGGCTGCCGAGCGGGCGCATAAATGGCGCCGGGATGACGATCTCGGCCTCCTGCGCGACGATCAGGTCCTGGCCGCCGGGCATCGCATTGCGCTCGCGGTCGTTGGCCATCGCGGTGCGCACCCGCGTGCGGTGGTTGAGGTCGTCGTAGGGATAGACATGCACGACCTGGTTCAAGGGGCCGAACTCGGTGTGCCAGAAGGCGCCGAGTTGCGAATGCTTCAATCGCAGCGGCAGCCGCTTCTCGTAGCGCTCTTCGAACTCGGCGACGGCGCCGGTGCGCAGCGTATAGGTGCGGACTTCGTAGATCATCGCGCTTCCTCCAGACTTTCTCCAACGAGGGCCAGGGATGTGGCGCCGCGATTATGCCCGCGATCGGCAGGCTTGTCCTGGCGAAGGCATTCGCGCGGCGCCTCCCTAGTCGATCGCCAGCATCGCGTCGGCCGCCGCCGCCATGTCGCGCCACGCCTGCGCCAAGAAGTGAGCGCCGGCCGTCTCGGCGAGCCGCGCGCGCTCGCGCAGCATCGCCGCAGCCGGCTCGCCGTAGCGCGCGACAAAGCCGCGCGCCGTCTCTGCGATGAAGTCGTCGTCGACGAAGCCCTCGTCTTCCATCGCGCGGCATCACTCCGCGGCGGCCAGCTTGTCCTGCGTCTTCGTGTCGAAATCGCTCGCATCGTGCCGCTCGTGCAACTGCGTCGCCGGCTCGCCGTTGACGCGGTTGACCATGCGGCCGCGCTTCACGGCCGGACGCGCCCAGAGCTGCTCGGTCCAGCGCTGGACGTTTTTGTAATCCTGCACGCTGAGGAACTCCGCCCCGCCGTACGAGTTGAATTTGACCAGCCCGCCATACCACGGCCAGATCGCCATGTCGGCGATCGTGTAATCGGGGCCGGCGACATATTCGCTCTCCGCGAGGCGGCGGTCGAGCACGTCGAGCAGGCGCTTGGTCTCCATCGTGAAACGGTCGATCGCATATTCGATCTTGATCGGCGCATAGGCATAGAAATGCCCGAAACCGCCGCCGACGTAAGGCGTGCTGCCCATCTGCCAGAACAGCCATGACAGGCATTCGGCGCGCGCGGCCGGTTCGGTCGGCAGAAACTCGCCGAACTTCTCGGCGAGGTGCATCAGGATCGCGGCGGTTTCGAACACCCGGATCGGTTTCGGCCCGCTGCGGTCGACGAGCGCCGGGATTTTGGAGTTCGGGTTGATCGCGACAAAGCCGCTGCCGAACTGGTCGCCCTCGTTGATGCGAATGAGCCAGGCGTCGTACTCGGCGCCTTTGTGACCGCGCGCCAGCAGCTCCTCCAGCATGATCGTGACCTTCTGGCCGTTCGGCGTCGCCAGCGAATAAAGCTGCAGCGGATGCTTACCCACCGGCAGCTCGCGCTCGAATTGCGCGCCGGCGGTCGGCTTATTGATGTTGGCGAACCTGCCGAGCGCCGGCTTGGCGGTCCAGACTTTCGGGGGCGTGTATTCGGCCTGATCGGTCATCTCTGAGGCTCTCCGGGCTGTTGCAGGGGCGCGTGCCGGCGGCAGGCGCAATCGGACGTATCGTACACGATTGATCGGCCGTTGCGCGACGTTTCGCGGCAGAACGCGTCGCCGTTGCGGACTGAGGCGACACGAACCGTGTCGGCCCAAACCATTTCCGACTCTCCGTCGGCGGCTTGTGCTTATGATGACGGCCGGGGCACAGGCAACGCAGGGCGGGGAGGCGCAGATGGCGAGTGCGGTGCACGGCGAGCGGTGGGCGACGCCGGGGGTCGGGCCGACCGGCTCATCCCTCAGCCGGCGATGGCGTTGCCGTCGAGACGAGCGGCTGGGCCGGCAAACGACGGCGTTCTCGAACATGATGTGGCCGGCGTGAAGATTTGTCGCACGTCCCTTCACGAGGGGCTGCGTCTTTCGCGACGGAGGGAACCGTGAGGCGGACGACCGTAGCTGCAGCGATCATCGCTGTCGGCGCAGCGGTGGTTCTCCTCGGCCGGCTGTCGAGCCTGCTGGTCGCTTGGCTCTGGTTCTCCGCGGTCGGATACCTCGTGGTCTTCCGCACGATCCTGGAGGCACAGTCTGCCGTCTTTCTCTGCGTCTTCGTGGTGTCCGGCTCGTGCTTCTGGCTGTCGGGAGCGCTCGCGCTCCGCTACGCGAGACGCCAGAGCCTCTGGCACCTGCTGGCCTTTCCGCCAGGCACTCGCGGCGGCCAAACGGCTCCGGGGCCCGTCGCGGACCTGATGTCTCGCTCCGCATGGTTCTATCTGATCGCGGCCGCGGCGCTCGTGCTCGCGTTCCTGACCGCCGTCAGCGAACTCGGCGATTGGCCATTGGTGCTTCGTTTCATTGACCGCGTACCGTACGGCGCAGCCGATCCAATCTTCGGCCGCGACATCGGGTTCTATCTCTTTGCACTGCCGGCCTACGTGGCGCTCGTGCATTGGCTGTTCGCGACGCTTGTCCTGAGCGCGATCGTGGCCGGCGCGGTCTATTGGATACATGGCGAATTTTCCTTCGATGCCCGGCCGTGGCAGCTCTCCTCCGCGGTTCTCGGGCACGGCTCAGTGCTGCTCGGCCTGTTCTTCGCACTCAAGGCCTGGTCCTACGATCTCGACCGCTATCAGCTGCTCTACGGGAATAACGGCGTCGTCGTCGGTGCCGGCTATACCGACATCCATGTCAATCTTCCGCTTCTCTGGCTCCTGATCGGGTTGACCTCGGCGGCCGCCCTTGCCTGCTGGTCCAATATCCGCTGGCGGACGTACTGGATCCCCGGCGCAGCGATTATTGCCTTTTTCGGCGTCGTCGTGCTGTCGCTGGTAATCCCATCCCTATTCGAGCGTTTTTACGTGAAGCCGAGCGAGCTTGCCCTCGAGACGCGCTACCTGCGGCACAACATTGCTTTGACGCAGGAGGCCTATAATCTTCGCCATGTGATCGTGCGGCCGTTCCCGGTCGAATACAACCTCACGCTGCGCTCGCTCGACGCCGACCGCGGCACCATCGAGAACGTGCGGCTGTGGGACGCGCGGCCGCTCATGGACACCTACGCACAGCTCCAGGAGATCCGCACCTACTACCGCTTCTACCGCGTCAACGTCGACCGCTACGAACTCGGCAATTCCTATCAACAGGTCATGCTGTCGGCGCGCGAGATCGATCCAACCCTGCTGCCGCCGAACGCCCAGACCTGGGTCAACCTGCATCTGGCGTTCACCCACGGCAATGGGGTCGTCATGTCGCCGGTCACTCAGAAGACTACCGAGGGGTTGCCAATCTTCTACGAGAGCGATGTACCGCCCGTCGCCTCGGGCGGTCCCGTCATCGAGCAGCCGCGCATCTACTACGGCGACGGTTCGCTGCCCTACGTGATCGTCAAGACCGCCCTCGAGGAATTCGATTATCCCAAGGGCAGCAACAACGTCTACTCGACCTACCAGGGCAGCGCCGGCGTCGCCGTCGGCAGTCTGGCGCGGCGCCTCCTGTTCGCCTGGCATTTCGGCGATCCCAACATCCTGATCTCGAGCTATCTCGAGCCCGGGAGCCGCATTCTGCTCCACCGCAATATCCAGGATCGCATCCACGCGATTGCCCCCTTCCTGAGCCTCGACAGCAACCCCTACCTCGTCGTCAGCGGCGGCCGCCTCTATTGGATTCAGGACGCCTACACGACGAGCAGCTGGTTTCCCTATTCGCTGCCGGCCCCCGGCACTGACGTCAATTACATCCGCAATTCGGTCAAGATCGTCGTCGATGCTTATAATGGCTCGATCCAATTCTACGATGTCGATCCCGCGGACCCGATCCTCGCCTCCTACCGCCGCATCTTTCCCGGGCTGTTCAAACCGCTCGGCGCAATGCCGGCCGGTCTGCGCAGGCATATCCGCTATCCTCAGGATTTATTTCAAATACAGGCGGAGATGTACCGCGCCTACCACATGAGTGCGCCCGAAGTGTTCTACAACCGCGAGGATCTCTGGCAATTCCCGCGCCAGACCAGCAGCGTCGGCGCCGTCGAGGCTGCCGCCAATTCAGCGATGGCGCCGTATTACATGATCATGCGTCTGCCTGAGGAAGCGAAGCCTGCCTTCTTCCTGATGGTGCCGATGGTGCCGAACCGGCGCGAAAACATGATCGCGTGGCTGGCGGCCGGGTGCGACCCGCGCGATTACGGCAAGCTCATCGTCTACGAGTTTCCGAAGGAAAAACAGGTCTACGGCCCGTTCCAGATCGAGGCGCGGATCAACCAGAACACCGAGATCTCGCAGCAGATTTCGCTGTGGAACCAGATGGGTTCGCGCGTCATCCGGGGCAATGTGCTGGTCATCCCGGTCGAGCACTCGATCCTCTATGTGTCGCCGCTCTATTTGCGCGCGGAAACCGGCCAGCTTCCCGAGCTGAAACGGGTGATTGCCGCCTATGGCGACCGCGTGGTGATGGCCGACACGCTGCCGCAGGCGCTGACGGCGCTGTTCCAGAGCGCACCGGCCGCGGCGACGCCGGTGGTCGCGACAGCCGGACCAGCGGCCGCGCCGGCGCCTCCGTCCGGCAACCTCGCGGCCGAGGCGCTCGACGATTACGACAGCGCGGTCACCCAGCTCAAGGCCGGCGACTGGAGCGGGTTTGGCGCGAGGCTCGACGCGCTTCGCCCGCTGTTGCAGAGCCTCAGCCGCAGCGGACATTAAGAGGACAATCGAGTCAGCCAGCGCGAACCACGGTGCGTGCCGGTGCCCGACGGCGCGGAGGTGCCCATCGCACACCCGAACCGGTGTCAGCCGCCGCGAAACGCGCACGCCAAATCCCTTGAGCATGCGGCCGCCATAGATTACGCAGGGATTTATCGGACAGAACGTTCCCTGATGGGGCGTAGCCAAGTGGTAAGGCAGCGGATTTTGATTCCGCCATTCGCAGGTTCGACTCCTGCCGCCCCAGCCAATCTCATCCTCAGGCGCCCCAACGCCAGTCGCGCACCTCGGGCAGGTCGTCGCCGTGGGTGTCGACGTAATGGCGATGCTCGACGAGCTTGTCGCGCAGCCGCTGTTTGGCGTGACCGGCGAGGTCGGTCAGCCGCTTCACCCGGTCGATCACGTCGCCGGCAAGATGGAAGCGGTCGAGATCATTGAGCACGGCCATGTCGAACGGTGTCGTCGTGGTCCCTTCCTCCTTGTAGCCGCGCACATGGATGTTGGGGTGGTTGGTGCGGCGGTAGGTCAGCCGGTGGATCAGCCACGGATAGCCGTGAAAAGCGAAAACGACCGGCTTGTCGGCGGTGAAGATCGAGTCGAAATCGCGGTCGGAGAGGCCGTGCGGATGCTCGCTCTGCGGCTGCAAGGTCATCAGATCGACGACGTTGACGACGCGGATTTTCAGATCGGGCAGTTCCTTGCGCAACAGATCGACCGCGGCCAGGGTCTCGATCGTCGGCACGTCGCCGGCGCACGCCATCACGACATCGGGTTCGACACCCTCGTCGTTGCTCGCCCAGGTCCAGATGCCGAGGCCCTCGGTGCAATGCCGCACCGCCGCGTCGATGTCGAGCCATTGCAGTTCCGGCTGCTTGCCGGCGACGATGACATTGACGTAGTTGCGGCTTCTGAGGCAGTGATCGACGACCGACAGCAGGCAATTGGCGTCGGGCGGCAGATAAATGCGCACGACATCGGCCTTTTTGTTCGCGACATGGTCGATAAAGCCGGGGTCCTGATGGCTGAAGCCGTTGTGGTCCTGGCGCCAGACATGGCTGGTCAACAGGTAGTTGAGCGAAGCGATCGGCCGCCGCCAGCGGATATGGCGCGTCGTTTTGAGCCATTTGGCGTGCTGGTTGAACATCGAATCGATGATGTGGATGAAGGCTTCGTAGCACGAAAAGAAGCCGTGCCGGCCGGTCA
>DATJUL010000523.1:0-5345 GCA_035502295.1 Allostellaceae bacterium
TTTCCGCCTGCCGCCGGGCGGCATCGTCGGCGTTATCGGACCGAACGGCGCCGGCAAGACGACGCTGTTCCGCATGCTGACCGGCCAGGACAAGCCCGATGCCGGCGATTTCCGCATCGGCGACAGCGTCCGGCTCGGCTATGTCGACCAGTCGCGCGACGCGCTGCAAGCCGGCAACACCGTGTGGCAGGAGATTTCCGGCGGCCGGGACGAGATCGATCTCGGCCGCCGCCGGATCGCCAGCCGCGCCTATTGCGCGCTGTTCAATTTCCGCGGCCCCGACCAGCAGAAAAAGGTCGGGCAACTCTCGGGCGGCGAGCGCAACCGGGTGCATCTCGCGAAGATGCTGAAGGAGGGCGCGAACTTGTTGCTGCTCGACGAGCCGACCAACGATCTCGACATCGATACATTGCGGGCGCTTGAAGAAGCCTTGCTCGACTTTCCCGGCTGCGCCGTCGTCGCCACCCACGACCGCTGGTTCTTGGACCGCATCGCGACCCATATCCTCGCCTTCGAAGGCGACAGCCAAGTCTTGTGGTTCGAGGGCAACTACGCCGATTACGAGGCTGATCGCCGCCGCCGCCTCGGCGCCGACGCCCTCCAGCCGCACCGCATCAAATACAAACCGCTGGTCCGCGCTTAATCGGCCGGTCTTGCAACACTACGGGCAGCCCGCATCTAATGGAAGACGATCATTTTGTGTGGGATGATGACAAGGCCGCCCGCAACTGGCGCGACCACGCCGTTACCTTCGAGATGGCGCGTGACGCATTCCGCGACCCGTTCGCGATCCAATGGCAAGACTTGGCGCAGGACCTGAACGAAGAACGCTACAGCCTGATCGGCATGGTGGAAGGCCGCCTGCTGTTCGTGGGCTACACATGGCGCGGCGAAAAGATAAGGATCATCACGGCCCGCAGGGCCACCCCCTATGAGCGGCGGCGATATCATGAAGAAAACCGTGAAGCATGACTGGAGCCGGTTCGACGCGTTGACTGATGAGGAGGTCCACGCCGCGGCGCTTGCCGATCCCGATGCGCACCCGCTCAGCGCAGAACGCCTCGCCGGCATGAAACGCGTGCCGCGCGCGCTGACGCTGCGACGCGCGCTCGGCCTGACACAGGAGGAATTCGCGGCGCGTTACCACATTCCGCTCGGGACGCTGCGCGATTGGGAACAGGGATATTCCGAGCCCGACCAACCCGCGCGCGCTTATCTTCACGTCATCGCGCACGATCCCGACGGCGTGCGCCGCGCCCTCGAAACTGGCCCCAATCCCGACCCGCGCTGAAGGGAGCGGCGCCGAGGCCCTCCAGCCGCATCAGCATCAAATAAAAGCCGCCGGTCCGCGCGTAACGTAGGCAGCGACCCTGTGCGTGGTTTGAGACGGGCTTCGGCTTTCGTCGAAGCCCTCCTCAGCATGACGGAAGTCGATGACGGCATTGAGAAGGGCCGTCATCCTGTGGAGCAGGCCAAGCCCTCGTCTCGAAGGACGCGTGGCAACGATAAGGCCCTACGCGCGGCGGCGGTAGTGGGACAGCATGTCGTCGCCGAGCGGCTGCACGTCGACGCGCTCGAAGCGTGGCGCGTCTGACAATTGGTCGAGGCCGAGCGCGGCAACCGCCGGCACCGCATCGCCGCCGAGCACGAGCGGGGCGTGCAGCCAAACGAGGCGATCGACCAGATCGGCGTTGAGCAGCGCGGCGGCGAGCCGGCCGCCGCCTTCGACGAGGAGCCGGGTCAGGCCGCGCTCGCCGAGCGCCCTGAGCGCCGCGGCGATGTCGATCCGCCCGACCGCATCGCCGGCGACCTCGACGATCTCGACGCCGGCCGCGCGCAGCCGCTCGCGCCGCGCGGGATCGGCTTGCGCCAGCGTCATCAGCCAGCTCGGCGTCTGGCGCGCGCCGGCGATGATCTGCGCCTCGGGCGGAATGCGCAGCGTGCGGTCGAGCGCGACCCGCACCGGCGAGCGATGGAAGAGGCCGGGCAGCCGGCAGGTCAGTTGCGGATCGTCGGCGAGGACCGTGCCGGTGCCGACCAGCACCGCGTCATGCGTCGCGCGCAGCAGGTGTGCCGCCTCGCGCGCCGCGGCGCCGGTGATCCAGCGGCTCTCGCCGGTCTGCGTCGCGATGCGGCCGTCGAGCGATGCGGCCAGCTTCAGCGTGACGAGCGGGCGGCCGAGTTGCACGCGCGCAAAAAAGCCGGCATTGAGTTCCGCCGCCGCCTCGGCGCCGAGGCCGACGGCAACCTCGACGCCGGCCGCGCGCAGTCGCGCGATGCCGCCGCCGGCGACGCGCGGATCGGGGTCTTCGAGCGCGACGACGGTGCGGCGGATGCCGGCCGCGATCAGCGCATCGGCGCAGGGCGGGGTCCGGCCCCAGTGGCAGCACGGTTCGAGCGTGACATAGGCGGTGGCGGCTTGCGCCGCGGCGCCGGCGCGTGCCAGCGCCTCGGCTTCGGCGTGCGGCCGACCGCCCGGCTGGGTCCAGCCGCGGCCGACGATCTGTCCGTCTCGCGCTATGATGCAGCCGACCGCCGGGTTGGGCCAGACATTGCCGAGGCCGCGGCGCGCCAGCACCAGCGCCGCCTGCATCAGGCGCCGGTCGAGCGCTCCGGCCCCGGGCGACACGCGCTCAGCCGCCATGACACGAGCCTACGGCAGCGGACGCCCGGTGGGTGCCCGCCATCGCGGCGGGCGGGCGGGCGTTATCTTTTGCCGGCGGCGCGCGCCGAATTGCGGCCGGTGCCGCGGCCGAGGCCGATCTTCTTGGCAAATTCCGAACGCTGCTCGGCATATTTCGGCGCGACCATCGGATAATCCGGCGCCAGACCCCATTTTGCCCGGTATTCGTCGGGTGTCAGGTTGTAGGTCGAGCGCAGGTGCCGCTTCAGCATCTTCAGCTTTTTGCCGTCTTCCAGGCAGATCAGGTATTCCGGCGTCACCGATTTGCGGATCGCCACGGCCGGTTTCAATGGCTCGGCCGGCGGCTCGGCGGCGGGTCCTTCCAGCCCGCGCAGCGAACTGTAGACAGCCTGGATCACATCCGCCAGTTGGGCCGTCGGCAGCGTGTTGTTACTGACGTAAGCCGACACGACTTCTGCGGTCATTCGCAGCAATTCGTCGTCTGCCGTCTTGGGTGCCACCGACTCCGCCATGTTCTCCCCCGCTCATCTTGCCGATTCGACGAAACATCATGATTGCAGAGCGAATGCAGGATGTCAAACCAAAACGCGAGGACGAAGACAGTAATGATTAACCGGCGGTGCCGCCGCGAATTGTACCGCGTCTAAGAAGTGCCGCGCCCGCCATGTGATGGCTGCACGATCGACCCGGAGATTGCGCTTCTGGTCAAGGGCAATGCATTTTCATGCGATGATTTGCGGGGCGCGAGCAGCCTGCTGGCGAGATCGGGGCAGTCGGGGCCGGGTACGCGATTGCTGGTAGGGCATCTGGCAACCGCGCGCATGATATGGTAGGTTGTTGGTTGACCGATGCGGCCGCCGCCGGTCTCCGCTGTGTCGAGGTGTGTCCTGCCGATGTCCCCAGCCCCGCCCTCCGTTGACGGACCTGCCGCCGGGTTCTTCTCCGCGCCGCTGGCCGACGCGGATCCTGACCTCGCCGCCGCTATCCTCGGCGAGCGGCGGCGCGAGCAATCGCAGATCGAGTTGATCGCCAGCGAAAACATCGTCTCGCGCGCGGTGCTCGAGGCGCAAGGCTCGCTCTTGACCAACAAATATGCCGAAGGCTATCCGGGCCGCCGCTATTACGGCGGCTGCGAATATGTCGACGTCGCCGAGCGGCTGGCGATCGCGCGCGCGAAGCGCCTGTTCCAGTGCGGCTTCGCGAACGTGCAGCCGCATGCCGGCGCGCCGGCCAACCAGGCGGTGTTGCTGGCGCTGCTGCAACCCGGCGACCCGATCCTCGGCATGTCGCTGGCGGCCGGCGGCCATTTGACGCACGGCGCGCCGCCCAACCTGTCCGGCAAATGGTTCCGCGCCGCCTTCTATGGCGTGCGGGCCGATGACGCGCGGATCGATTTCGCCGAGGTCGAACGCCTGGCCGAGACGCACCGGCCCCGCCTCATCATCGCCGGCGGCAGCGCCTATCCCCGGATCATCGATTTTGCCCGCTTCCGCGCCATCGCCGACCGGATCGGCGCCTATCTGATGGTCGATATGGCGCATTTTGCCGGTCTCGTCGCCGGCGGCGTGCATCCCAGCCCGCTGCCGCACGCGCATGTCGTGACGACGACGACGCACAAGACGCTGCGCGGTCCGCGCGGCGGCCTGATCCTCACCGACGATCCCGACATCGCGAAGCGCATCGACTCCGCGGTGTTTCCGGGTCTCCAGGGCGGCCCCTTGATGCACGTCATCGCGGCCAAGGCGGTGGCGCTCGGCGAAGCGTTGCAGCCGGGCTTTGCCGCCTACGCCCGCGCCGTCGTCGCTAATGCGCAGACCTTGGCGGCGACATTGGCGGAAGAGGGGCTGGCGATCGTCTCGGGCGGCACCGACACGCATCTCCTGCTGGTCGATCTGCGCCCGTTGGGCCTCACCGGGCGCGACGCCGAGCAGGCCCTGGAACGCGCCGGCATGACCTGCAACAAGAACGGCATCCCGTTCGATCCGCAAAGGCCGACCGTCACCTCGGGCATTCGCCTCGGTTCGCCCGCGGCGACGACGCGCGGCTTCGGCCGGCCCGAGTTCATCCAGATCGGGCGATGGATCGGCGAGGTGCTGCGCGCGCTCGCGAACCGGCCCGGCGGCGACGGTGCGGTCGAGGCGCGGGTGCGCGGCGAGGTGACGGCGCTGTGCGCCGGCTTTCCGATCTATCCGGTCTGACCGGGGGCGAAGCAGTCTGAACAAGGGGAGGACGACATGCGTTGCCCGTTCTGCGGGGCCGATGACACCCAGGTCAAGGATTCCCGTCCGACCGACGATCGCGGCGCGATCCGCCGCCGGCGGTTCTGCGCCAGCTGCGCCGCCCGCTTCACGACCTTCGAGCGGGTGCAGCTGCGCGAACTGACGGTGCTGAAAAAGAACGGCCAGCGCGAGCCGTTCGACCGCGACAAGCTCGCCCGCTCGATTTATGTCGCGATCCGGAAGCGCCCGGTCGAGCCCGACCGCGTCGAGCGCATGATCAATTCCTTGGTGCGCCAGCTCGAAAGCTCGGGCGAGACCGAGATCCCGAGCGACATGATCGGCGAACTCGCGATGGAGGCGCTCGCCAGCCTCGATCAGGTCGCCTATGTCCGCTTCGCGTCGGTCTACCGCAATTTCCGCGAAGCCAAGGATTTCGGCGAATTTGTCGGCCGCATCGCGGCCGACGGCGAGTGAGGTGCGCC